>DOTA01000105.1 GCA_003513015.1 Chloroflexota bacterium | reverse complement strand
ACCCAAATCCTTGAAATCGAGCAAAGTGTGCCGCCCACCAACGAATTCATTGTGCCCGGCGATTCCCCGGCGGGTGCGGCCCTCGATTTTGCTCGCACCAGCGTGCGCCGCGCTGAACGCCGTCTGGCAACCTTGTACCTCGATGGCGAACTGGAGAATCCCCAACTGCTGCGCTACCTCAACCGGCTCTCATCCTTGTGTTTCGTACTTGAACTGCTTGAAAACCAGCAGGCCGGACAAAACCAACCCACCCTGGCGAAAGAGGCTTAAAACTACACTATGACCGGTACCATCCTCAATGTAATCACTGTGCTAATCGGCGGGACCATCGGTTTGTTTTTTGGAGCGCGCTTCCCCGAACGGGTGCGCCAAACCGTGATCGCTGGCATCGGCTTGTTCACCGCGGCCTACGGCATCCAGAAATTTTTCACTTCCAGCAATATTTTGATCGTATTGGGCAGCCTGCTCATTGGCGGCATCTTGGGGGAGTGGTGGCAAATCGAGAAGGGGCTACAAAACCTGGGGGCTTTCCTGGAACGGAAATTTGCCGGGGGTCAGGCAGACCTGCCTGAAGCTGCACCCTCCGCGGGCCAGTCCGATGGATCCCCCAAAACCGGCAGCCGCTTTGTGCGCGGCTTCCTCACGGCCTCCCTGGTTTTCTGCGTCGGGCCGCTTACCATCCTGGGTTCGATCTCAGACGGCCTGACCGGCGATTACAGCGATCTGGCGATCAAATCTGTGTTGGATGGTTTCGCCGCCATGGCCTTTGCTGCCACACTGGGGGTAGGCGTGCTCTTTTCGGTGGTAACGGTGCTGGTTGTGCAGGGCAGCATCAGTTTGCTGGCCGCTCAGGTGCAGGCCGTGATTACACCGCCCATGCTTAATGAAATGACCGCGGTGGGTGGATTGCTGTTGTTGGGATTGGCGATCAGCTCCCTTTTGGAGATTCGCCCCATCCGGGTGGGGAACTTTTTGCCGGCTTTGGGAGTGGCCCCGTTAATTGTAGCGCTGCTCACCTTTTTGGGGATCAGCCCCTAAAGAGTTGTTTGATCTGAAAATAAAACGCACCCGCCAATGGGTGAGGTTTTTATCTCTGGGAAACTGTTTGTGAGTTCTAATTTCCGCTCTGGGTGATATAGGCCTGAAGTTGTTCGTAAGGCAGATTGCCAACTACCAACACGCCATTGATTAGGAAACTCGGGGTGGAGTTGACACCCGCGGCCCGGGCATCACTGCCATCAGTGAGAACTTGCTGGCGAAATTGGTGATTATCGAAACAATTGTCAAACTGTTTCATATCCAGATTCAGGCTTTCGGCAAATGCTTTGAGATAATTGTCGATGGCGTTTATGCCGCCGTAAAACAGTAAACTTTGGTTGGCGAAAACGATATCCGTATATTCCCAATATTTATTCTGGTCTGCCGCACAATAGGCGGCTTCGGCTGCCAATTGAGTATTGGCGTTGTTCAATAAATTGCCCACGCTGCGAGAGACAAAATGCACCTGGCCCGTAGCAACATAATCCGTAGCGATTAATTCGCCGGAACTTTGTGCGAAATCGGCACAATGGCTGCAACCGAGATCTGAATATTCAATGATTTGAACCGGGGCGTTGGGATCCCCCATGGCGTTGCCATCTGCCATGGGACGGGGGTTGAGTTCGGGTTGCGTAAAATCACCGACAGTGGCCAGATTGCGCTGTAAAGCCGGCAGCATGATTAAAGCGACAGCAATCAACGCAAAACCGGCGATTACCATAATCGTCACCAAGCGTTGTTGTTGTTTTTGTTTGCGGCGGCGTTCACGAATTGCTTCTCGTTTACTCATTGATTTTATCTCCAAAATAGTTTCAGCACTTTTTAGGCAGAAATGCCGCTGAATTTAAAATTAAATGGAATTTTCCCATGAGCACAGGGCTTTGTCTAGCTGAGAATAGAAGAAACCGCTAAACTCTAAGCGGTTTCTAATCCGATTGATGTAGATTGTTTAACAAAGGGGATTATGAAAGATGCTGCTCTACCCATTCAATGGTATAGGCGATAACTTGCGTTTTCTCTGGCTCGTTGTGGGTTTCGTGATAGAAGCCATCCCAAATTTTCAGGGTGCACATATCCCCGGCACGCGCGGCAAAATCCTGGCTGGCTGGCGCTGATGTCAATCTGTCTGCGCTGCCGTGGACGAGCAACAAAGGGATGGTAAGTTCGTTTGCGTGTTCGAGTGCCCACAAGCCAGACAGAATGCTTTCATAGCCGAGCCGGGCTGAAATCTGGTTGTGCACCAGTGGGTCCGCTCGATACGCCTGAACAACTGCCGGGTCCCGCGACAAACCAGGTAAATCTAGCCCATTGGCCTGCGTGAATCCTGGAGCGATTGAGTTGAGAACTTTTGCCATGTTTCGCAGCCAGGCAGGGGTCTCATTGACAAGCTTCAACCAGGGGGAGGTTGAAATTACGCCTGCAATTTTTGGCTGGCGGCGTAACGCATAGATCAGCACTTCGCTCCCGCCCATACTGTGCCCATACAAAAAACAGGGGATTCCAAGATAACGCTTCTGGGCCATTCCCTGCAGATTCTCAAGATCATCGAGCATGGTTTCATAGGAGGGCACCTGGCCGCGTTTGCCGGGTGATTTCCCGTGCCCGCGTTGATCATATCCGACGAAGGCAATTCCGGCCTGGTTGAAGGCTTCAGCCACGTGCTGATAACGCCCGATGTGTTCGCCAAGGCCATGCACCAGGCATACCACAGCCTTCGGGGGTAAGGCAGGTTCCCAAATCTGAGCGAATAGGTTTAGCGCATCTTTGGTTTGAAGGGTGGTTTCTTGGGTGGGCATGCGGATTCCTTTGTGTAGTTAATCCAGATAATTTTCGTAAACCGGAAAAACTTCCCCCGTAGCTTTGAAGCCGGCTTTGTGATACAAGGCCAGAGAGGCTTCGTTGTTCACTTGGGTATTCACTGTTACCTGCGAAACTCCTCGGCGGGAAAATTGTGCCAGCAGGTCGCGCACCAAGGCGTACCCCACGCCATGTTCTTGCACGCGTGGATGTACGGCTAAACGAGCTAAGTGTCCTCCACCTTGCCCGGCGGTGCTGATCTGATAACCGATCAGGCCATCATCATCTTCGGCTACTGTAGCAGCGGCGGCTTGTTGGAAAGCAGTTTCAAGCATGTCGCGCGATTGCTGCCAGATTGGCCCGAATGCGCTTGCATCGAGTTCTTTTACCGCACTCAGATCTTCATAATTCATCAAACGGATGATACAGTCAGCTGAGGCGCTCTCAGGCAATTCCATATGATTTTCCCAACGCAGCATGACAACTTGATGGGTTTCGCTAAATTGTGCGGTAGCCAATAATTGGCTGAACCACCCCTGAAGCGGGATGGCGGCTACCGTGACACCCCATAAATATTCACGGGCTACGGGCCAAAGATAATCCCAGGCTTCACCAATTGTCATATCCGATTCGACAGCAAAAAGGCGTATCCAGGCAACTTCGGGTGGATCAGGCGGGCAAGCCAGGGCGGCCAGAAGGCGACCTTTGCGTTCTGCCACGATATAAGGCTGATATCCGATCCAGTCAAGTGGCGGGCGCCAATCTAAGTGGCGGTGAACCCAGGAACCAAAATGAAGCAAGTTTGCAAGCTGATGCCGATCTTTATTTTGTGCCAGCCGGACGGTAACTTGCTTTTGCGTGATTGCTAAAACCATAATTGCGCTCTCTTACGATTTTCCGCCAATCATTTTGATCGGAATATTNNAAGCCTGCTTGCATGGTGGCAACGGCCTGCAACTGCCGACCAGTGCGTAATTGCAGTGCAGAAATCGATTGCATTACAGGAAGTCGCAAATCGTTCTCGTTGATGTTTTTGAGAATTTCAGCCGATTGCCAGTAGAGTTGTTCAGCTTCTTCGAGACGGTTTAGGGCTTCACAAGCGGCTGCCTGATTTCCCAAGGCCAGGGCTTGCCGTTTTTGCTCGCCAGCATTGCCAAAGATCTCGGCAGTACCTTCCACAACTTGCAAAGCTCCCTGAGCATCGCCAGCCCGTAATAATGCCACACTGATATTGTTCGACATCTCTGCGGCTGAAATTTCATCACCTGCCGAGAGATAACTCTGGCGGGCAGCTTCAAAAGATTGGGCTGCGCCGGCGTAATCGCCCTGTGAATAGGCCGATTGCGCTTCTTTGGCAATTTGCTGAGGGGTGAGAATCTCATTCATGGTTTATCCTTAAGGGGCTGGATCATAAAGTGATTTCGAGCAGGCCTTCTGCAACACTGCGCAATCGATCCACCGACATTTCGCTCAAACGCTGTGCTAGTTCCAAGTATGGTAAATTGATGGGTTTGCTGATAAATTGCTGCATGTCAGGAGGCAACTCTAAAAAACCATCGACTGATTTTTTTTGCAAAGCCCACTTCCCAATCGGTCCTTGTTGATCTTGAAATTCCCGCATGGATAGATTTAACGCTAAACAAATCATTTCCAATTCTGGCAGAGGCACAGCAAATGTTCCAGTTTCAAAGGCTTTGATTTGTTCGGGTTTAACTTCTACATGTTTGCCTAATTCTTCAAACGAAATCCCCGCTTCAATTCGGGCTTTACGCAGCATCACCCCAATAATCCGGTTGCGCAAAGGCAGCAAGTTTTCGAGTTGATGCAGCTTGCTTTGTTCGGTTTGGTTGGTGTTGATTGATTTTCGGCCTAAGAAATGTTCCACAGGAATATCCAGGAAATACGAAAGCGCTTCCAACTCTGGCAGAGAGGGTGCCTGTTCGCCATTTTCGAAGGCTACAAATTTCTCTACACTTACCCCCATGGCCTGAGCACAATCAGTAGATTCTTTGCTAAATCTTGTGCGGGCATCTCGGATGAGGACACCTAACTTTTTAGCTCGAATTTCAAGCGAATTAACCATTCTGATGCTCCAAACGTAATCTTGTCCATGTTATAAAATTGGCAAACCTTGAAAATTGACGCACCATTATAGCACTGTTTACCGGCGACTTTTTTGTTGTTGCTGCTGTTGCTGTTGTCTTCTTTGATCCATCGCGGCCGCGATTTGAGAACTAAATACTTCGGCCCCTAAACTGAATCCACTTGCTTCCAGCCGGTCGATAAACATGGGGCGAATCCCGGTCGGTTCCAGCCCACCAAGAATTTCACCATTGGGGCCGATTCCGGTTTGTTTGAAACGGAAAATATCCGTCATGACAATGGTATTGCCTTCCATACCGGCGACTTCGGTAACGTAAGTTACCTTGCGGGTGCCATCTTTCATGCGAGATTGCTGCACAATCAGATCGACCGCGGAAGCAATTTGTTCGCGGATAACCCCAAGGGGCATATCTAATCCAGACATTAACGAGAGCGTCTCCAAACGTGAGAGCGCATCACGAGGGGCATTGGCATGCACAGTTGTGAGGGAACCGTCGTGGCCGGTATTCATCGCTTGCAACATGTCGAGCGCCTCGCCGCCACGAACTTCGCCGACGATGATCCGGTCGGGACGCAT
>DOTA01000462.1 GCA_003513015.1 Chloroflexota bacterium | reverse complement strand
GCAAAACCGGCTACTGTGAGTAGCGAGGTTTAAGTAAAAAGGAGAAAGCCATGAAGAAAAATATCGTATTTTTCATTGTTATTCTAGTTGTCTTTGTTTCGTTGGCGCTGGCGGCGTGCAACGGAGGCGGGGGTACCATCACCGATGTTTCAGTGCAACTCAAATGGTTACACACCGTTCAGTTTGCCGGGCATTATGTGGCCGCGGAAGAAGGGTATTACGTGGATGAAGGACTCAACGTAACGATTGAACCGATCGATTTCGATAGTATCGCGGGGATAGAAGAGTTAGTGGCTACAGGGCAAAACACATTTGGGATTACCAGCGCCGATCAAGTAATTATCGCCCGCAGCCAGGGCATCCCGGTGAAAGCGGTTGCGGTAATTTTCCGCATCAACCCGTTGGTGATGCTTGCTGTGGATGATGTGGTTGTCAACAAGCCCGCAGATCTCGTGGGGAAAACTGTTGCGACCCATGAAGGTCAGGCCGACCTGATTTACCGGACAATGATGGAAAACGCGGGGGTCGATTTGAGCCAGATTACGCATGTTACACCAAGTTCGTTTAACGCGTTAGAGTGCCTGCAAAACGCTGATGTATGCTCTGCATATTCAACCGATGGTGTGGTGGAGGCGGTTATGAAAGGCCATACCACCTACGTACTCTGGCCCGATGAATATGGTGTGCCATTTTATGCCGATGTGATTATTGCCTCTGATGAATATATCGAGCAGCATCCTGATATGGTAGCCGCCTTTGTGAGCGCGACGCTCAAAGGCTGGCAGCAAGCCGTGGAGAATCCATCAATGGCTGTGGATGACACCCTCAAATTTGACCCGAATCTCGACCGAGATTTCCAGATGGAATCCATGAAGGCCACCATTCCCCTAGTAGATACCGGCAATATTGCGATTGGCCTGATGGAACCGGAAATTTGGCAAACCATGTATGATATTTTGTTGGATAAGGGTATGCTTGAATCTGCGGTGAATTTGGAAGATGTTTATACGAACGAGTTCGTTGAGGGTTCTAAATAGCACGAACAGAACTATCATGCCACGCGCACATCAGCGAGGCAAAAGATGCCTCGTTGGTGTAAGAAAAACTCACTCAGTGAGAAATGGAGCAGACTATGAGTGAATTAACTAGCTCAAAAACTCCCGAAGAAGAGGCCGTCCGGCAGGCAGCAGCGGTTGTTCAAGTTGTGACCCTGATAGCTGTTTTATTTACGGCACTTGCCGTCTATCTGACGATCCAAACCGGCGGGGCCTGGCAAGCGTACCAGTTCATTATCTTGGCTGCTCAGGTTATCGTGGCAAGCTTGGTAAGTGTTAATTTGATTCGGAGCGGGCGGCCAAGGTTAGGCGCATGGATTGTCTTTATTTCTAACCTGATTGCCCCTGTGTGGGCCGCCTTACTGATCTCCAAACTCGGCTATGTGGCTTTGGCTTACATCCTGGTTACGGTTTATTTCACGATCCTCTATGTGATGCCCAATGAAGCAAAACGCACAACGATGCTGCTGGCGATTTTCGGGCTGGTAATTACCTTACTCACAGAATTAATAAACCCGGCATGGCGTTTAGTATCCCCGCTGATGCTGATTGCTTCACCAATTTTAACAACGCTTTTGGGAATTATCTTCTTCATGGTAATCTTGCGTCAGGCCTGGTCCGGCAATATCCGTACCCGGTTGGTAACTTCGTTCCTGATATTTGTGATCGTGCCCCTGGTATTCAGCGGCTTGATCTCCTCACTACTTATCCGGCAGGCCGCGCAAACCGATACATACAACCATCTTAGCTCCTCTGCTACACTAAAAGAAGATAGTGTGAATGCCTGGGTAAGCTCAATGAGTGAAACACTCAAACTGGTTTTCCACACATACGAAGAAACCGATATTGTGCATGCCCTACTGGAACTCGAAAATGAGGGCAGTAATACACAGAGTGGGGAAACCGATCACGGGGCAGTATTTGCCGACACCACCAACGATTTATTGACGATCTTATCCAAAACGGTAGTATTTGATGAGATTTTTATTCTTGATCAAAATGGACAAGTTGTCGTATCGACCGATGAAACCCAGGTTGGGAAGTTGTTCGCCAACCAATCTTTTTTCCAAGAAGGCCTCAAGGGTGAATACGTACAGCCCCCGCAATATTCACAATCCTTGGGAGAAGTCATTGTGTATGCTTCTAAACCGCTGTTGGATGAGCATGGTCATGCCGGTGGTGTGGTGGCTGGGCGGGCCAACCTCGATTTGCTCAACGAGATCATGCTGGCGGATATTGGGATTGGCAATACGGGAGAAACCTACCTGGTGCGCAGTAATAATGCCCTGCTCACCGCCTCCCGATTTGAGGGCTACACCGCCGGTGACACCTATATCCGCACGGAAGGCGTCAACACTGCCATCCAAGAGAAAAGCACAGGCACAACCAGCTATGTTGGTTACCGAGGCACCCCCGTTTTAGGCGCTTATCGCTGGTTACCAGACCTGGAACTGGCCCTGGTAGCTGAAGTTGATCAAACGGAAGCCTTGCAAACGGCGGTTACTTCCACATTCACCAGCCTGGGAGTAGCAGTTATCGCCGCTTTGCTGGCAATTGGTGCGGCTTTCTTCGTTACCCAAACCATCGCCACACCCTTGGGCAAACTGGCAAACGCCGCTGAACGAATTACAGCCGGCGAACTGGATATAGTAGTGCAAATCGAACGCCAAGATGAAATTGGTGTTCTGGCAGAAACCTTCAACAGCATGACTACTCAGTTACGAGAAACCCTCGAAGGCCTGGAGCAGCGCGTGACCGACCGCACGCGAGCGTTGGAAACCTCCACCGAGGTCAGCCGCCGCCTCTCTACCATCCTCGATCAACGCCAACTGGTGCGTGAGGTTGTAGATCAGGTGCAAACCGCCTTCAATTACTACCACGCCCATATTTACCTATTCGATGAACAGAAAGAAAATCTGATGATGGTGGGCGGCACGGGCGATGCTGGACAAGCGATGTTGGCGCAGGGCCATACCATCCCTAAAGGGCGCGGCCTGGTTGGCCGCGCGGCGGATACCAATTTACCGGTTTTGGTGCCCGACGTTACGCAGGCTGAAGGTTGGCTGCCCAACCCGCTACTGCCCGATACCAAAGCAGAGGTTGCCATCCCCATTTCCCTCGGAAGCAATGTGCTTGGCGTGCTGGATGTTCAGGATGATGAAGTAGGCGAATTGAACGAAGGCGATGTTGAGTTGCTGCAATCCATTGCAAACCAGGTTGCTATTGCCATCCAGAACGCCCGTGCCTACCAAGGCACCCAACAGCAGGTGGCGCGCGAAGCCCTGATTACTCATATCAACCAGCAAATCCAAAGCACCACCGATATTGAGGATGCTCTAAAAATTGCGGTGCGCGAGCTTGGGCGAGCCTTAGGCACCCAGACCAGTGTCAAGCTAAAGAAAACCGATTCCGGCAATGGGCAGAAAATAGTCCAGAAACCAGAGTAATTTGCCGAGCAATCAATAGCCAGAACTCCATACGGCCTCAGATGATCCCAGACCATTCCTTCCATTTCGTCGATAAACGCTCTGAAGTTTAGGAAATCTGCTGAGCCTTACCATTAAACGGAGATTTGAAAATGAAAGAAATCAATCCACAGAATAACCAAGATGAGATCAATGTTCAGCGAACCTTCTGGGTAGCAGTCATTTACACGGTCGTTGCCATTTCTTCGGTTGGGCTGGCATTTTTCCTGATTTCGCGCTACCAAATTTGGCAAGTGTACGTGATGATGGTTATCACTCTATTTTCGCTAGGATTTGATGTAGCCGCACTTATTTATATCCGACGGGGGAGACCAGCATTCGGGTTAAAAATTCTTTATTGGTCAGGCCTTGTCACGGTTCCATTAAACTCAGTTCTCTTTTTTGGGGTCACCGCCTTCCTGATTCCCATGATCCTCGTGGTTGGTTTTGTCAATGTGTTCTACCTTTTCCCAAAAAGTTGGCGGAAGTACCTTCAATTTGGACCGATCATTGCGACCCTTTTAATGTTGCTGGTAGATTTGATTGATCCACCCTTTCGGATAAGTTTAAGCAACGCCTCCGGAAATTTTGGTTTTATTGCGCTCACCTTCATTATCATCAGCACCCTTGTGATCATTCTCCGCCTGGCCTGGGGCGGTAATATCCGCGTAAAATTATCTATCCCTTCAGCAGTGGCAGTTTTTGCCGCCCTGTTCGTGTTTTCTTATATTATCCTGCAATCCACTAAGACTGCCCTCACCGATCAGGTTGGCGAATCGTTTATCACACATGCGGAGGATCACAGCGACCAGATCGTAAATTTTTTCCTTGAAAAAGTGGGGCAACTCCAGGTCCTATCTCTATCGGAGATCTTAAGAGAGACAATAGATCAACGCAACAATGCCTATACGGGAAGTCAGGCTGAAATTCTGGCTGAAATCCAAACCATTGATCAGGCTTGGGTGGCAGCCACCAACACAGACCCAGTGGTGGTCGGCATTATCTCAAATGATCCCACGATCAACCCCGCTACGAACAGCCTGCTGGATTTTTTGAACACCTTCCCATATCATGCTGAAGTCTTCATTACGGATCGTTACGGCGCAACAGTTTCGGCGACAGGTCGGCTTTCTGATTATTATCAGGCTGATGAAGATTGGTGGCAGGCGGCCTGGAATGAGGGGGAAGGAGCCATTTACATTTCAGAGCCAGAATTCGATGAAAGCCTTGGCACAACTGCTTTACTGATTGCAATACCGATAACCGATCATGCTGGAGAGGTTATTGGTGTGCTGCGTTCGACCTTGATTGCTGATACATTAAGAACTCTGATCGCTGAAGATACCCTGGGCGAGAGCGGCCATGCTGTTTTGTTCGACTCCGCAGGAGATGTAATCTTTGATCCACGAGCAGATACAGTAAACTCAGCCGGTTTGCCGATAGAATTACGCCAGGAGTTCATTACTGAAAATGCTCATTCTGATATCAGTCAAGATCAACACGGTACCGAAATACTCTTTGGACACGCCGCCGTTTATTCAAATCTGCCGGAAACCAGTCATTTATCAGCCGAATCTGAAGTTCTTATCGTCGTCAACAATTTAGGTTGGGCTTCCTTATTCCGGCAAGACACCAGCGAGGCATTATCTATTGTTATATCCCAGACCCGCATAATGATCTGGGCAGCGGTGATCATTAACATCTTAATCATCGGCGTTTTGGTGCTTTTGGCGCAAATATTAGTAGCACCTCTTTTGAGGCTTACCACGGTTGCTGAAGAAGTCGCCGGTGGCGACTTATCTGCTCGAGCAAAAATAGAAACCAGCGATGAGATTGGTGTGCTGGCGACAACCTTCAACAATATGACCAGCCAGCTTCAAACAACCTTAGGCTCTCTCGAACAACAAGTTGCCGACCGCACTCGGGCGCTCGAAACCTCCACCGAGGTCAGCCGCCGCCTCTCCACCATCCTCGAGCAAGATCAACTGGTGCGTGAGGTAGTTGAGCAATTGCGTTCAGCTTTTGGTTATTACCATGCCCAAATTTACCTTTACGATAATGCCCAACAAAACCTGGTGATGGCTGGCGGCACCGGCGATGCCGGGCGCAGCATGCTGGCGCGTGGGCACAAAATTGAACCCGGCCGCGGTCTGGTCGGACGTGCCGCAGCAACGAACATGCCAGTTCTGATACCCAGCGTGGAAAGAACCATCGGTTTCGAAATCATCACATCCGACACCGTCGAAGATGTTTTCGAGCGAGAAAGCAGCCTGGCAGCTACCGAAGCCTGGTATGCCAATACCATTTCAGAGAGATTCACAGATATCCGGATCTTCGCCAAACGCATGGCACAAAGGAAAGCCTCGGGGGAGCAAATGCCCAGGCTGGGTTATATCTTGTATGGGATGAATGACTTCTTGGCAACTATAAAAACGGGTGCAGAAGAAGCCGCTCAATCTCTGGGGTTCGAGTTAGAGATCGTTTCAGCTGACTTAAATCCTGACAAAGGAATTCGCCTATTTCGGGAGATGATCGCAAAGAAAAAAGATGGCCTGATCGTGCAGCCTACCCCACCCAAAAAGTGGGTTGCACCAATCCAGGAAGCCGTCGCGGCGGGTATCCCCGTCTTAACAACGAATGTGCGTTCCCCTGGCTCAGCCTCCTCAGCCTGGTTTGGACAAGACAGCTACCAATCGGGCATCATTCTGGCGCGCGAGCTTCTAAAGGCATTGATCGCTGCAGGAAAGTCATCCGGAGAAATCGTGGTCGCCTCCGCACGAGAAATTCAGGAACTGCACGAACGTTACGCGGGTCTCAAGCGCGGCTTGCAAGGTTCAGCTTATACGGTATCTGAGTTTTACGATGTACCTCTAAGCAACCCAGAGCAAAACTACATCGGCTGGGAGCGGCTGGTGAACACACATCCTGATATGGTAGCCGCGGTTGGTCTGGCTTCGATGGATCTCCCCTCCTTGATCCGCATCAAAAAACAGATCAACGCCCAATGGGTAGCGGGTGGTTACGACCTGACGGTGGAAATTCTGGAAGCTATTAAAGACGGCACTGCCCAGGTTACTATCGGCCAGCATCCTTATATGCAGGGATATTTACCCGTGCTGGCGCTGGGTCAATATTATGTAGATGGCACACCCTTGAAAGACTGGATCGTGGATGGCTGGCAGCCTAACCCCCTACTGCCTGATACAAAGGCAGAGGTAGCCATACCCATCACGATGGGTGAGGATGTGCTCGGCGTTTTGGATGTGCAGCACAATGTTGCAGGTGGCTTGAGCCAACAAGATGCTGACTTGATCCAGTCCATCGCTAACCAGGTGGGTATCGCCGTGCGCAACGCCCAGGCATATGAGCGAACGCAACGGCAGGCGGTCCGCGAAGCCCGCATTACCGGCATTTCGCAACGTATCCAGAGTGCAGCCACCATTGATGATGTGATCAAGGTAGCTGTTCAGGAATTAGGGCAAGCCCTGGGTACGCAGCGAGCCAGCGTGGAGTTGCGAGCTACTGAACCAGATAATGGTCAGAAATAGTCAGTGGATAATCTACTGGAGCAATTGTTATGAACAAATTTGATCGTGAGAATCCTCATCAAGACGAAATCCTAACCCGTCGTGTATTTTGGGTAACCGTCATTTACACGCTTGTAGCGCTATCATCGGTAGGGCTGGCAGTTTTACTACTCACGCGTTTCCAGATTTGGCAAGTGTATGTTATGGCAATCATTGCCGTAGCATCCTTAGGGTTTGACTTTGCCGCGGTCATTCTTATCCGACAACAACGAGAAGAATTGGCACTAAAAATTCTCTACTGGTCTAGCTTGATCACTGTCCCCATCAATGTCTTGCTATTCGATGGAGTTGTCGCTTTTCTGATACCCATGGTGCTCGTGGTTGGCTTCGTCAATGTGTTTTATTTATTCCCCATAAGCTGGCGAAAAAAATATCAGCTTGGGCCAATCATCGCCGCGGTCGTTATGCTGGTGGTTGATCTTATCAACCCTGCCTTTCGGGTCAACTTAGCCAACACATCTGGCAGTTTCGGCTTTATTACGCTGGGGTTTATCATTCTCGGCACCACCTTTTTAGTGATTAGATTTGCCTGGGCTACCTCGATCCGCACAAGATTTTTAGCATTTTCGCTGACACTAACCCTGGTAACGATGGCGGTTATCGCGGCCATCACGGTTAATTCACTGATTTCATCCAGTGATCTTACGCAGCAAAAGACCGGCAACGCCTTACAAACCCAGGCCCAAGACTATCTGGTTCAGTTAACCATTGATAACGCAGAAAAAAATGCGTTAATTCTTGAGAAGACCCAACTCGATGCCCGTAACATGGCACAGTATGCCTCACAAGTTTTCGACAATCCAGAGGCGTTCAATACCACGGCATTCTGGAATGCCGACGAGCACATGTTTTTTGGCCCAGACGGCCAATATATCAATGGCCCGGAAGATACCAGCACAGTTTTTATCCCCAACACGGTCACTTTGAACGATGACTTCAAAACAACCTTAGATTTATCCGCTTACCTCGACCTGAATTTCGTCTCGGTGTTTGAAAACAATCCAAATGCGGCGGCAATTTACTTCATTAGCAAAGAAGAAATCTCCAGGCTCTACCCCAACATTAACTTGGGTGAGATCGTCCCGCCAGATTTCTTAGCCACTCAGGATATTTTCTACACCATTGGAACGCCAGAGAATGATCCTCAACGCGAAGTTGTCTGGACCCCGGTCTACGATGACCCAGCTGGACAAGGTTTATTGGTTTCCGCAATTGCCCCCATTTATAACGCTCAAGATGAATTCTTGGGAATTATTGGAATCGATATCAGTCTGGCCGGGCTGACGGAGAATATTGAAAGTTCATCGTTAGCCTCCGGTGGTTACTCATTCTTGGTTAACCCATCTGGCCGGGCGCTGGCCCTGCCAAGCCTTGGTTACCAGGATATTCTGGGAAGGGAACGCCAGCCCGATGAATTCGGCCCGGATTTGGCAAAAGCCAATCCCGCATTTTCTCCGGTTCTAACAGAAATGACGGCTGGCATTACCGGGTTTCAGAGTGTTACCGTGGATGAACGCGAATTCTACCTGGCTTATGCACCCATCAAAAATACCGGTTGGGCCNNCCATGGCAAGTGTGGTTGAAGCAAATCAGGTGCTCGAACCAGCAAACGCTTTACAAGCGGAGCTAACCACAGCCACGCAATCCCTGATCTACCAACAAATTCTACCCGCCGCCATCGTTCTAATCATTGCTGTGCTCATCATTGGAGTTGTATTTACCAACCAGTTGGTCAAGCCCATCGAGCAGGTTGCCAACGGAGCAGTCAGAATTGGTGATGGAGATTGGGATACCCCGCTGCCCGATAGCCAACTCAGCGAAATGAGCAAACTCACCACTTCGCTGCGTCAAATGGCTACGCAACTCAAAGGCACGCTGGGCTTACTCGAGCAACGCGTTGCTGATGCCACCCGTGACCTGGAATTAGCCGCCGAAGTTGGGCAAACCGTGGCCTTGCTGCGCAACCCCGATACCATGCTCTCGCAGGCGGCAGACTTAATTCGAGAACGCTTCGATCTGTATTACACACAAATTTATCTCGTGGATGCTACCGGGCGCACCATCATATTGAGCGCGGGCACCGGCGAGGTGGGACAAATGCTGATCCGGCGCAACCACCGTCTACCGGTTGACCTTGGCTCCATCAACGGTACCGCAGTGGTTGAACGGCACGCCGTTATCGTAGAAGATACCGAGCAAAGCGCCATCCACCGCGCCAATCCATTGCTACCCGACACCCGCTCAGAAATGGCCGTTCCCATGCTGGCCGGTAACCGCGTTGTGGGTGTTATCGATCTGCAAAGCAGCCAGCCTGGTGCCCTTAGCACGGCAAACCTGGCAGCTTTTGAAGCACTCGCGGGACAATTAGCCATTGCCATTGTTAATCTCAACCTGATCGCTGAAGTTGAACAAGCTCGCACCGCCATCGAAGAACAGGCTCGCCGCCTATCTGGCGAAGGTTGGCATGAATTCTTAGATGCTCTGCATCATAAGGAATTTGTGGGCTACAGCTTCGAAGAAGCCACCTTCACCCCTCTGATAGAACCACTCGCAGAAGATGAGGATGCACTCATCGCACCGATTCGGGTTTCAGGGGAATCTGTTGGTAAATTCCAGTTTAAATCAGAACGCCCCTGGACAGAAGATGACACCCTGACGATTGCCGCGGTTTCTCGCCAGGTAGCTCAGCAAATCGAAAACCTGCGCTTGCTATCCCAATCGCAACGCTACCAGGAAGAAGCGCAAGAAGCACTGCGCCGCCTAACCCGTGAAAGTTGGGAGAGTTTCCAAGCCCAAAAAGAAATCGCACCCGGATTTATTTACGATCAACAAGAAGTCAGGCCGCTCGTCGAAGAAGATCTCAACGCCGAAATTCATCTGGCCTACAATATCCAACTGCGCGGTGAAACCATCGGCCAGTTCAGCATCGCCGGTGCAGAAAATCTCAACGAGGATGATCTGCAACTGGTACAGGCGATCAGCGAACAACTCAGCGCCCACCTCGAAAACTTGCGCCTCTCGCAGCAAACCGAACAAGCTTTGGCTGAAACCGAGGAGCTTTACCGGGGTAGCGAGCAATTGGTGCGAGCTAAAACCTACGATGAAATCCTGGAGGTCTTGATTCATGCCACCCGGCTAGAAGACTTAGATCTGATTTCTCTGATGCTTGTCGATTCTTGGAATCCCACTGGGGGCCCTGAAACACTTCTTTTCGTCTCGAACTGGACCAAAGGAATTTTGCCTGAAACAATTCCTACTGGCACACGCTTGAAAACCGATAACATGCCAATCGCCAAAAATCTAGCACCAGGTCAACCCGTAATCATTCCAGATTATTACGCGGCAGGCCTTAGCGAAGAAAGTCTCGAAAGAGTGCGGGAAAGTGGTGCGCGGGGGGCTGCAATTCTGCCTTTATTTGTGAGTGACCGTTTGATTGGGCTCGTCTCCGCCTCATCTGCCGAGATCTTTGAGTGGAATGAAGATGATATACGCCTGGCAATGGCCTTTGCAGGCCAAGCAGCCATCACGATCCAGAACCAGCGCCTGTTTGAGCAAACTGAACAAGCCCTGGCTGAAACCGAGGAACAGGCCAAACACCTGAACGCACTGAACGTAATCAGTGCTGAAGTTGTATCCCAAACAGAGATTATGCTCGTTTACCAAACCGTAGTTGAATCGTTGGTAAATAACTTCGAGATGGCCTTTGCCCGCATCTGGGTCTACGAACCAATCACAAACGAACTGATTTTGCAGGTTAGCGCCGGAATGTACACCCACTTGGATGGCACGCACAGCCGGGTTCCGCTAGATAGCGACCGCAAGCTAGCCTGGATCGCCAAACAAAACCAGTCTCATGTAAGCAATGATATCCTTAACGATCCCAGGGTGGATGATAAGCAGTGGGCACAAAATGAAGGCATGCGCGCCTTTGCCGGGTATCCACTGCGAGCCGGCAACGAACTTTTGGGGGTTCTAGGGATGTTCTCCTACCAACCTATAGAAGAACGTACCCAACTATTGCTAGAATCTCTGGCTGTGCAAGTCGGTACTGTGGTAAATACCCAATTGCTCTTCCGGCAAAGCCAAGATCAGGCGGAGCGCCTGGCGACGCTCAACGAACTTTCGGAGCGGCTCACCAACGCGGAGAATTTGGAAGCTATCCTGAATACCACCGCCCGCTACCTGGACAAGATCATCCCAGCTCAGCGCACCAGCATCACCTGGCCCTCGGGTGATGGCAAAACCCTGGAAGTTTTCGCCCTCCAGGGCGAGGCCGGGGCCATCCCCACCGGGGCTAAACTCCCCATCGAAAAAACCATGATCGGCACAGCCTTCACAGAGAGACGCGTGCTCATATCACCCGATTTGAGCCAAAGTGATTATTTTGAAAATCCCATGCTCATCAAACAAGGTTTGCGCTCCTCGATGTGTGTGCCCTTGCTCACGGTTGACCATACGCTGGGAACTTTGAACTTCGGCAGCCAATACCTGGATGCGTTTTCGAATCGTGATCGCGATCTGGCAATCCAGGCAGCCTCTCTAATTTCGGGCATCATCGAAAACCAGGAACTCTTTGCGCAAACCCAGGCTGCGCTCTCGCAAACCGAGCGGCTCTACGAAGTTGGGCGTAAACTAAACCTGGCAGCCAACGCAGATCAAATTTTGGATGCGGTCAGCGGTGTGGCTATAGAATCAGGCTGCTCACAAGCCTCCCTAAGGATGATTGACTCTGATCTCAACGACACGCCCGAATGGATGACCCAAAGCGCAATCTGGATGCGCAAGGGGGAACCAACTACCCCGGTGGGATCACGCTTCTATATCCCTGAATTTCCCTTCGCCCGCACATTACTTATTGACCCGAATAAACCCCAATTAATTTCTGATGTAACCCAGGATGACCGCATAGGTGAAGCGTTCAAGCCAATTTGGGTTCAAAGTGGCAGTTTGGCATCTGCCATCATCCCCCTGGCACAGGCCGGACGCTGGCTGGGAGTGATCATATTCAATTGGGATCAGCCGCATGAATTCAGCCACGCAGAAGAAACCATCTACGAGGCCCTCATCAGCCTGGCAACCCCAGCGGTGCAAAGCCGCCGCCTGCTCACCCAGGCGCAAACCCAGGCCCAACGCGAGCAAGCCCTACGCCAAATCACCAGTGCCGTGCGTACTTCAAACGACCCCACCACCATCATGCGCACCGCAGTTCGCGAACTTGGTACGCTTTTAGGGCGCAAGACCATCATCAAAATGGCACAGAATACACCCGAAGAAAACCCGGATAACGGGAACGATACCAACGCATAACCGCAGTTGGAGGTAATTTGATGGATAACTCAAACACCCCAGGGAAAAGCGAGAAAACCGAAACCGGCTTCAGTGAACAGCGGATTCTAGATGTCTCACCAGCCGGTTCACTCATCACGCGCATCTCGGATGGCACCATCCTTTATGCTAACAAAGCCATCGCTGCTATGTTAGGCATCGAAGAGGTCGCCAATGTCATTGGGACTCCGATCCCAAATTTCTATTGGAACCCAGATGAGCGTAAAATCGTGCTGGATGCTTTTCAGGCCCAAGGTTCGCTCATGAATTATGAGATGCGCGCCCGTCGCCCAAACGACATCATGTTTTGGGTATCGATCTCGCTGCAACCTTTCGAGTTCGAGGGTGAAACCGCCCTACTTTCTACCATCCTGGATATTACTGAGAAAAAACAAGCCGAGCAAAGCATATTAGCGTTGTTTAATGCCATGCCGCAGCCGGTGCTGGTGACACGCATTTCAGATGGTACCGTTTTATATGCCAACGAGCATTTGAGCACGCTGTTTGGGCTGCCCCTGGATCAAATTGCGGGGCGCCAAACCCCCGATTATTACGTTGATCCTACCGATCGTTTCCGGTTTGTCGAAGCACTCCAAAAGCAGGGTCATCTCCATAATGCCAAGGTGCAACTCAAACGCCTGGATGGTTCCACCTTTTGGGCAGAGGTTTCAATTGAATTGACCCCTTATCTGGGGGAAATGGCAACGATCTCGGTCATCGAAGATATCTCCGAGCGCATCCAGGCAGAAGCCGCTCTCCAACAACTGGCCACCATCGTAGAAGTCTCTAAAGAAGCCATTATGAGTACTTCACCCAAAGGAGAAATTCTCAGTTGGAACCCGGCCGCGGAACGCATGTTTGGTTACAACGCCGCAGAGCTGATCGGCAAACCGGCGCTGGTGTTGGCCCCGCCCGAGGTTCAGGAGGACGCCAAATCCATTCTGATGCGCCTCGCCCAGGGTGAAACCGTACCCCCAGCGGAAACCGTCCGCCTGGCAAAAGATGGGCGGCGGGTGGATGTACTGCTGAGTGCCTCCGCCATGAAAGATGAGACCGGCAAGGTGATTGGTTTTAGCGCCACCCTGACCGATATTACCGAACGCAAGCAGGCCGAGGAGGCGCAAGCCCAACTGGAGGAACAATTACGCCAGGCCCAAAAAATGGAGACGGTCGGGCGGCTGGCCGGGGGCGTG
>DOTA01000100.1 GCA_003513015.1 Chloroflexota bacterium | reverse complement strand
CTTCCAACCACTCGAAGATAACTTCCTGGTTGCCGAATTGGCCCGCGTGGTCGCTCAAATTGAAGAATTTTCCATATGGCAGATAAAAATAACCCGCTAACCCTCGATGAATACCAATCCCTGGCCGCCCGCACCGCCGGAGCCGGGGGCAATGGCGAACGCCGCTTAATCATCGCAGCCCTGGGTTTAGCGGGCGAAGCCGGGGAGTTTGCCAACTTGGTCAAAAAACACACGGCGCACGGCCATGCTATTTCCCCCGAAACCTTCGCGGATGAACTCGGCGATGTACTTTGGTATCTGGCCGAAGCCGCCACCAGTTGCGGGATCAGCCTGGGTGATCTCGCTCAACAAAACGTAGAAAAACTGCGCCGCCGCTACCCCGAAGGCTTCAGCGATGAACGCAGCCGCAATCGTGAAGATTAACCCTGCTTGCGTTGCCGAAAAAACTCAAAGCCCATTTGCACGGCAAAACCCACCCCCAGCAAAATCCACAGCACCCGCTGCCAGAGCACATCTGACGTACCCGCCAGCCCGGCACAAAACAAAACACCCGCCACATTCAATGAGATCTGAATCCACGGTTGGCCCAGGTATTCTCGAAATTTTCCGCCCAGGGCCGAGGCCTGCCAACTGGCGTAGCTAAGCGTTGCTAAGGCCAAAGCACAGGCCAAAATCCAAAGCGCATTCATAAACAGGTTGTACCAATCGATCATCAAATTTGCTCCAGGCGAAATTTTGTCCCTGAGTTTATCACAAATCCCCGGAGGTGTAGTATGTCTCATGATCCCGAAATTCACAATTTTTTGCTTCAACACCTGCAAGCCATTATGGAAAACGATATCGAAACCTATCACGCCACCACCAGCCCCGATCTAACCCTGTACGAATGGTGGGTTACGCCCCAACGCATCGACGGCCTGCCCTTCCACGATTTTATGATGGCCGAAAACGCCAAGCGCGGCGCCGTTTTTGGGGAGGAAACCGACCCCGCCGAAAAAACCACCACGCGCCTTGATCTCGCCAACCTGCATATTCAGCGCTACGGCGACACCGCCATTGCCAGCTACACCATGCTGCTCAGCACTGGCCTGCCTATGGGCGTCAAAGTGGTTGCCCACAACGAAACCCGCGTGATGGTCCAACAAAAAGGCACCTGGCAAGTGGTGCATGTCCACAAATCCCCGGCCTGGCCGGCCCCCCACACCCAGCCATGATGTGCCGCTCCAAACTTTGGTTGTGCCTGCTCGCCATGATTTTGGCAGGCTGCTCCGCCCCTACCGCCACACCCTACCCCACGCCCAATCCCTTCGGCACCTGCACCCCCGATTGGCCTGCCAAAACTGCAGCTGTTCAAACCGCCCAAGCCGAGGAAACCCCCACACCACCGGATTCTACTATTCTGGAGGCAATCACTCCACAAGTATACACTGGCTATACGCATTTAAGAGCGAATGGCAACCGGCTCGTCGCCGGGCGGGGCAATCTGCTCGAATGGACGCCGTTAGAGATTCCGCTGCCGGGACCGGCTTCGTGGGTGGTGGCCATTCCCTGGGGTTCGGGCAGCCTTTGGGCGGTGACTCTCTCCGATGGTCAGGTGCTTGGGTTCACGGTGGATGCTTCGGGCTGGCAACCAACCCCAATCACGCCAAACACCCTGGAAGCCGGGCAGCCGCCGCTCCTTTTGGGGAATGGGGAAACCTTTGGGTTGCTAACCCTTCCGGCGGATCAATCTTCACCCATAACCCATCCGATTGTGATTCCTGAAACCCATCAGACCGCTTTCATCGATCCTCAAGGAAATCTCGATTTTGTAGATTCCGCTGGCAGTCCTACCGGGGTGCTGGGCGTGAACGCTCTGCCTGATGCCCGCATTTTGCTGGATGAAAACGGGCGTTTGTTGCTGCTGGCTGATCCTACGACTGATTATGCGCACGGCATTTTGGGAGATGAGATCGAGGCCCGCAGCATCGTTCTGATTGATAGCCAACCTCACCCGAAAATCTCGAACCGAATTGCGATTGTGGGTGATCTCGTTTTTGAGGGCCTCGCCCCGCTTTGGGCTGACTTAAACGGCGATGGGCGGAGCGAGATCATCGTCACGGCCAGCAATGCAACGCAAGGTGCTCAGATTTTGGTGTTCGATGAAAACGGGGAGCAAATCGCCGCAGGCCACGCCATCGGGCAGGGATATCGCTGGCGGCATCAGATTGCGGTAGCGCCTTTTGGGCCCAATGGCGAATTAGAGTTGGTGGAGGTGCTCACACCCCATTTGGGCGGCATCGTAAATTTTTACCAACTGCGCGATGATCGGCTAGACGTAGTGGCGCAACTGCCGGGCTACACTTCGCACGTGATCGGCACGCGCAACCTTGATATGGCCGCCGCGGGTGATTTCGATGGCGATGGGCAGCCTGAAATTTTGCTTCCCAGCCAGGATTTGCAAACTTTAGCTGGCATCCATCGCACAATCTCTGGCGCTGAAGTTGCCTGGTCGCTCCCGTTAAGTGGCCGCCTGACCACCAACATTGGCGCAGTCAGCCTGGCAGATGGCAGCCTGGCAATGGGGGTCGGGCTGGAGAATGATATACTCTCCATCTGGCAGGCTCCGCTCTCTGGGGTACCCTGAGAGCGTTCTCGTTCTATTCATTCATACCCCTATTTTTTGGAGGAAAAATGGATAATCTTTCTGTTCATAAAAGACAATTTAACACCCTGATCAGCCATTCTTATGCCAATCAAGAAATCATTGGCAAAATCGAAACCTGGCTGATTAGTGCCAGAATCAGCGTTTGGTCAGATGCACTTCACCTGCCAGCGGGGATGCAAATCTCCAGCTATCTCGGGCAAGCCATCGGCCAATGCCGCACAATGTTGCTGATCCTTTCGGCGGACACGGTGCAATCTGGTTGGGTTGATGAACAACTCAAAGCCGCCCGCCAACATCAGGAGCAATATCCGGATTTCCGGGTGATTCCACTAAAAATTGAAGATTTTCCCATCCCGGATTCACTAGAAATTCCCAAATCCATTGATTGTGTTGATGGCAATCTCAACCTGGAGATCGCCAACCAGTTACTCCTTTCCTTTTATTATTCCGACATCCATACACTGAACAATGCCAAAGATATTTTCGTCAGCCGCTCGTGGCGCACCCTGCCTGAAAGCGAAGCGGAACTAGCGGATGTGGTGTGCCAAATTTTAGATAAGAATGGCTTCCGGCTGATTGGCGATAAAGAAGACCAAAAGACCCACGATGAAAGCCGCATTAAACCCATCATCCGCAGTTGCGGCGGGTTGGTGGCGATTTTGCCAGATCGCGGCAATGGGCAAACCTCCAAATACATGCTGCGAGAGGTAATCTGGGCCTTGGAGGCTGATCTGCCCATTCTGATTATTGCAGATGAAACCGTGCTTCTGACCGCAGAACTGGCGGATAAAACCATTCGGATTAATCCGGAATGGATCAAAAAACCGGCTCTAATATCACAAGCCATTCTGCCCTCAGTGTGGGATCTGGCCGATGAGTGGGTGCAGCCTCTCGAACCCCATTACGCTTTTTATGGCACCAACCTGGATCACCCCACGAGAACGAACACCCTTCAAAAACTCGTCGAAGTTGTCACCGCCATGCCCTGCAAAATTGGTGAGAATATTCGCGAGAAAAATATTCAAGAAACCATCTGCAACCAGATTCAAAATGCGTTTTTCATGATCGCCGATATTTCCACAGAGAATTTAAACACCTGCATTGAAGCAGGTATGGCGCGTGGCGCAAAAATTCCCTTGCACCTGATTGCCCAGGCTCCCCGGCGAAGCCCGCCTTTCATGTTTCGAGATATGCAAGTGGAATATTTTGAGGATGATATCGAATTATTGAGCCACATTCACCGCATCGCCTACCCCTATCGGCGCCGGGTGATGAACTATGAACTAACTGCTTCCACATGAATCGCCGCACTTTTCTGAAACTCACAGCCGCCTCCCTCACAGGGATCGCAGCCCTGGCAACCGGTGGTTGGATGTATGCCACCAAAATCGAACCGGGCTGGCTGCAAGTTTCCTCCCTCTCGTTGATGCTGCCGCGCCTGCACCCGGCCTTTGATAGCTACCGCATCGTGCAAATCAGCGACATCCACTTGGAAACCTGGATAAACCGCGAGCGTTTGGCTGAAGTGATTAAAACCGTGCAGCTATTGCGCGCCGATCTGATTGTAATCACCGGCGATTTTGTCACCGATATATTCGATAACACCCCCACAGATTTGATCGACAATCTCAGCCAGCTCAGCGCCAAAGATGGTATTTTGGCCGTGATGGGCAATCACGATTACTGGACGAACGAAAAAGTCATCCGGCAAGTGCTCAAGGCCAGCAACATTCGCGAGCTCTCGAATGAAGTTCTCACCCTGGAGCGCGGCCAAGCCCAACTCCACCTCGCAGGCGTAGATGATTACTGGGAAAATAAAGCCCGCTTGCGCGAAGTGTTAGCCCAACTACCCCCCGCAGGCGCGGCCATTCTACTGGCCCACGAACCCGATTTTGCCGTGGTCAGTGCCGAAAGCGGGCGTTTTGATTTGCAACTTTCGGGGCATACGCATGGCGGGCAAGTCAATCTCCCTAGGATTGGCCCCCTCGTGCTGCCTATGTACGGCCGTCGCTATCCAGCTGGGCTGTATCAAATTGGGCAGATGCAGCTTTACACCAACCGCGGCCTGGGCACCGCTCGCCCGCAAATCCGCTTCAACTGCCGCCCTGAAATCGCCATGATCACCCTGCATGCCCCGCTAACTTAAAACACCCTTGTAGGATTTTAGCCCCCTGGGGTATAATGCCAACGTTCAACCTACAAGGAGCCTCTCGAATGACGGACAACAACCTGTAAAAACCAAGCCTTTTCAGGGTACACACCCGCTGATTTTGCTTTAATTTTCAGCCGGGGGCGTTGTGCCCCC
>DOTA01000198.1 GCA_003513015.1 Chloroflexota bacterium | reverse complement strand
TGGGCTTCAAGCACGCCCACGGGCAAAATGCCCACGCCCTGGCAGGTCTGAACGGCTTTTTCGAAATCGAGAGAGGTGAGTTTTTCCCAATTCATGTGGTTGGTCCTTTGTTTAGTAGTTGGATAGTTTAGAAAATTAGGCTGTTAGGAAGTTAGGGGTTAGGATGTTAAGGGAAGCCCACACCTGTTTACTTGTTTACCTGTTTACCTGTTTCCGTATTCGCGTTCCCCGGATTGAGCGCCGCGATGACTTCAACGTGCAGGGAGCCGGCAGTGGCAATAGCGCCTTCTCCGCTCATGGGATCGCCGCCGTGGTAATCGGTGATCGTGCCACCGGCGCCTTCGATCACGGGGATCAGAGCAGCCACATCCCAAATGTGCATGATAGGGTCAATCATGATGTCGGCGTAACCGGTGGCGACGAGGTAGTAGCCGTGGCAATCGCCCCAGGTGCGGAAAAGTTTGACCTGGCGGGTTAATGCATCGAAGGCCGCGCCATCGCGATATTTTTCGACGCTCAACGGAGAGGTGGTCAGCAGGGTGGCCTGGGCCAGGGAAATGCAATCCCGCACTTTAACGGGAACACCATTGAGCCAGGTCGTATTTCCATCACCTACGAGAAATTGATCCACGATGGGGTTGTTGATCGCGCCAATTAACGGACGGCCCTCTTTGAGCAGAGCGATCAACGTTCCAAATAAATAAGTGCCGCTCACGAAAGTTTTGGTGCCGTCGATGGGGTCCAGTACCCACTGATATTCGGCGCCGGGGTTGATTTCATCAAATTCTTCGCCTAAAATGCCGTGATTGGGGAAGCGTGCCTGGATCATCTGGCGCATGATGGCTTCGGCCTGGCGGTCGGCAAGGGTCACGGGGGTGTGGTCGCTTTTGGTTTCGACGCTCAGGCCAGAACGAAAATAGCGACGAATGATCTCGCCGCTGGCCTGCGCTAGCTCTTGAATGAAGGGGATGAAGGGCTGCGAAAGGTTCATTATTCGGTTTTGAGCAAATTGCGGGTAGATTGAATGAGTTGCTGGCGCACGGCGTAACCATCCATTCTAGCTTGTTCCATGCCTAAAAGCACACCGCCCACCACCGGCGGAGCCGCCAGGCGCACAAAGCGGGCTTTGGGGTTGACCACACGCACAGCGGCTTTCATGGGTTTGAGCAACAGATCGCCGCCATTGAAGGTGCTGCCAATCAAAACTACTTCGAAGACTTGGTCGGTGAATTTCAGTTGGCGGCTGACCCCATTGACCATATCGGCCAGTTCTTCTCCCGCCCAGCGGATGGCGGCGATAGCCACCCGATCGCCCGCTGTAGCCACGTCGAAGACTAACGGTGCATCGGCAGCGCTTAGATGGTAACGGCCCACCACCAACCCTTCGAGTAGATCATCAAGGTCGGCCGCGCCGGTACGCTCGATGAAAGCCACAGTCAGTTGGGTTTTAGGGCCGCGCCGCCCCCATTCTTTGGCCACATCCCGCACGGCGCGGTAGACGATGGTGCCCGCACCGCCATATTCGCCCATGATGGAGCTGTTGCCAGTCATGTGGCCGTAGTTGCGTTGGCGGTCAGCGCCCCAGCAGTTTTCGCCGGTGCCGGAAATAATGCCAATACCCCAGCCTTCTTGCGTGGCCGCAAACAAACCCAGCACAGCATCATTTACAGCTTCAACCGGGCAGGTTAATCCCAGGTTGTGGATGCCTTCCAAGGTGGCGCGGCGTTGAGTAGGCCAATCGTAGCCGGCCACGCCAAATCCCGCGCCCCGAATTTGGGCGAGGTTCACATGGGCATTGGCCAGGGCGGCGGAGGTCAGCGCTTGCAGCACCGCCCGGTAGCCATCCCATCCCACCACTTCGTGGTTTCCGGGGCCAGCTTCGGCAAAGCCAATGGCCTGCCCCTTATCATCCGCAACCAAGGCGTGGCTTTTGGTTGCACCAATGTCAATTCCGAGGAAATAGCTCATAGTCAGGTAGTCAGGTAGTCAGGTGGTTAGATAGTTAGGTAGTCAGGTAGTTTGATTATTGGGGAGGCAACTACAAAACAACCCAACTATCAAACCATTCAACTAAACTGGGGGAGGTGCTGTTTATGCGTTTCGAGCAGATCATCGAGCACTTCCTGGATTTTATCGGCAGCAGGGCCGAGGGGGTTGGCTAGCAGCGCTTCGAAGGCGGCATTGCGATCACCATGCACGGCAGCTTCAACGGTCAGAATTTCGTAAGATTTGACCTGGGCGATCAGGCCGTAGCAAACCTGGGGCAGCGGCGGCACTTCAATCGGATGGAACCCAGCCTGATCCACAATGGCAGGCATCTCCAACACCCAATCGGCAGGCCAACCATCTACCGCGCCGTTGTGGCGCACATTGACGATATGGCGCTCACCCAAATTATTGTAGTGGGCATTGAGCAATTGGGTCGCCAGGGTTGAATAATAAGCCCCGCCGCGCTTCATCAAATCTGCGGGCGGCTCTTTGAGTTCGGGATCGGCATATTGGGCCAGCAGCCCCTTCTCGATCTCCATGACTTCCTCACCACGCGAGGGCGGCCATTTTTTCTGTGAGGCCAGTTTTTTATTGGTGTAATAGAAATATTGCAAATAATAATTGGGCATCATCCGCAAAATCTCAACCATACGCGGGTCCCATTCAGGATGCTCATCGGCTTTGAGTTCGGCGATAAAGCCTTCGATGATCTGGGGCCACATTTCTTCACCTTCGACGGTGAAACCGCGGTGCCAGGTGAGATGATTCAACCCCAAGGTATCCAGTTGCGTGCTTTGGGGTGGGATGGTTTTCCCGGTGGCTTCTTCCAGCCTTTCGATCATGTGCATTTTTGTGGTGATAGGCACATTGCAGACGCCCACAGCGGTCACGTCGGGCGCGTAGCGAAAGAGTGCTTCTGTGACCAGCCCCGCGGGGTTGGTGAAATTCACCAGCGGCGCGCCGGGGGCGACCTCCCGAATATCATTGGCAATACTGAGTAAAACCGGGATAGTGCGCATGGCTTTGGCCATGCCGCCGATGCCAGTGGTTTCTTGCCCGATCAGACCGTGGCGCAGACCCAAATATTCATCTTTTTTGCGGGCTTCCATCATGCCCACGCGCAACTGCGTGGTGACATAGCTGGCCCCGCGGATGGCCTCGCGCTGATCGGTCGAGAGCGTCACCTTGAACGGCGAGCCTTTATATTCAACCATGCGCTGGGCAAAGCCGCCCACAATTTCGAGGCGCTCGGCATTGATATCCATCAGGCACAGTTCCGTGACCGGGAAGGTCGCGTGGCGCGCCAAAAAGCCATTGACTAACTCAGGGGTATAGGTGGAACCACCACCAATCACAGTTACTTTCATTTTTCTACCTCTCACGTTCAAATATTTTTAACACAAATTACACGAATTGGCGAATAGCACGAATGGCACGAATAGATTTTTGTTGTGTTTATTCGCTCATTCGCTGCATTCGCGTTTGGATTTTGTTCCATTTTCAAGATTATTCATTACTTTGAGCAACACCCGCAAGATTTGCGAATGACTAATTCCGTGGGCAGCAGGGTCACCGATTCGGTTTTCTCGCCGTTGATTAACCGCACAAGCTGAGAGATAGCTACACGCCCGGCCTGCTCTATCGGGGCATGTACCGTGGTCAATGGCGGAGTCAGATGGGATGCCAGCAGGGTATCATCAAACCCAACCACAGCAACATCTTCGGGGATGCGCAAACCAGCTTCTCGCAGGGCCATCATGGCGCCTGAGGCGGATTCGTCATCGGCAGCGAAGATGGCGTCTAAAGGAACACCGGTACCCAATAAACCGGCAACCGCCAGGCGGGCAATCTCAGGGCTGAACTTGCCGCGCAATTTCAATGCCGAATTAAACACAAGGCCATGCGCGTTCAGGGCTTCGAGGTAACCCATCTCGCGCCAATAAGAATCTTCATGTTCTTCCGGGCCAGTCAGAATAGCAATTTCGCGGTAGCCGTGTACTTCGATGAGATGCTCCACAATCCGGCGCGCGCCATCTTTATTTTCAAAGGTCACATTCGGGATCGCCAATCCTTCTGGGGGAGATTGGTGCAGTAAAACCAGAGGCAAGCCAAAATCATAAAGCCGCCGCAATTCTTTTTCGCTGAGGCTGTGAGCAAACACGATCAGGCCATCCGTATTATGCTCTCCCAGGGCCAGGGGCATCTCTCCCTGGTCAGGATCAGGATTGGACAGGGCAGAATGGATCAGCAGGTTATAACCATCAACATGCGCCCCACTTTCAATGCCTTGCAACATCGGGAAGAAAAAATACCCGCCAATTTGAGGCAGCAACAAACCGATGGTGCGCGTTTTGCGACCTGCCAGCGTGCGCGCCGCCGCCTGCGGTTGATAATTGAGGTTTTCAATCGCCGCTTGCACGCGCTCGACGGTTTTGGTGGCCACGGGCGCAGTCTGGTTAATGACCCGGCTGACGGTGGCAATCGAAACACCCGCGTAGCTGGCAACATCATCAATGGTTGGGCGAGTAGACGGTTTTCGTTCAGACATAATCAGACAAAAGATGGCTAATGTAAACGTTTTCTGAAAGCGCTTACATTATACGCTGTACCAGAATTTACGTCAAGTGGATAAATCACAAAACAGGCAGCGCCCATTGTCTCACATTGCCAACTTGCGCGTCACATTTTCGCGTTAGAATTGGAGAAAGTATTGTCTCGGAGAGTCGCAAATAGGAATGAAAACTATCAACCACCTTAAACAGGATCAACCGGATTTGACAGAATACCACCTGGAACCGGAGCGGAGCGACTCGATCCCTTACGCCAACCGCGATCAGGCCCGCCGCGGGCTGCCGGACCAGTCGGATTTTTATTTTTCCCTGGAGGCTGGCTGGCAATCGAGTTTCCATCCCACCAGCCGTTGCTGGCAAGATTTTCACCTCCCCTCCGGCTGGGAGAGCAAGCAAGTTTTTGCCCATTTTCAGAGAGTGGAATCTGCGATTGGGGTTTGGGTAAATGACCAATGGGCAGGTTCCGCACTCGGTGGAAACAAGCGCGCAGAGTTCAACATCACAAATGCTTTGCAGCCCGGCCAAAACCGGATCGAAGTGGAATTTTCATCCGGGGTAAACTGCAATCCAGCTATCCACCTGTGGGCTGTGGCAGCCATTCACCTGCGAGATTTTCGCATCACCACCGTTCCAGGAGACGATGCAAGCTGGGAAATTATCATCCAGCCGGTTATGCGCAATCTGGGAACGAAGTTGGCGCTCAATCACCGCATCGAAACCATGCTATTCGATGCACGCGGCATCCCCGTTTGGATCGGCCCGTTGGGTGTGATGGTTTCCATCGAAGCGGGCGCAGAAATAAGCGCCGCATTCAGCTACCGGTTGAAAAAAGCGCGCCCCTGGTCGCCGGAAGACCCCTATCTTTACACGCTAATCCTGGAAATGCGGGATGCCGATGGCACCCTGCTGGATTTGCGCAGCGCGCGGGTCGGTTTCGGGCAAAGAACATAATCCGCAAAGG
>DOTA01000409.1 GCA_003513015.1 Chloroflexota bacterium | reverse complement strand
CCTGGATATTGGCAAGCGTGCAAGCGAACGCATACCAGGGGATATGCGGGAAGCTGCCAGCCGGGTCGCCGGGGTTGCTACCGTCCGGAAGGGCTGCGGCGGAGTCCGGGATCGGATCGCCGCACCACGGCGGCGCAATCAAGGCGCTGCTGGTTTCTGATGATGCTGCCAGGGGGGCAGCAAGCGCGCCCACAGGGGAAATCAGCATGGAGGCAATCAGCAGGATTGAAAAGGAACGAAATATAGGCAAATAAGATACCTTGCTTCGCTTTGGAAACGAACGATTAAACATTGTCGCTCTCCTCTCAAAATATTTGATGAATTATTCAATCGGCAGCTGCCGATGAAACCAATGAAATGATGGACAAATGTGTTTGATTTATGGAAATATTGCACCTCCGGTTTCAACAGCGTCTAGTAGCGCACATCTCTCGATTAAATGGCATTTGGCTCCCGGGAGATTGACTGTAAAGANNTCTTTACAGTCAATCTCCCGGGAGATTGACTGTAAAGAAAGATAAACTATCTCAACATATCCCTACCCGATAAGTTCATAGGATTGCAGCCTACTTTTCTATAAAGGTTTTCAGACTTTATTTGACTTCCAACCGATAAAGGAATTCCAGATCGCCAAAGATAAAGTAAACATCATTTTTGATGATCTTTGCCTCCCTAGAGAAACTGCTAATTTTATTTCCCAATAAATCGTCACCTTACACTTTTGTAAGGTCACAATTAATTATAAAGATTGTTGGTCACAATGCTGTCACAAAAACTGAAAAACAGCTGAGTTTCCCCCACAGGGCGTTGCCGACCTGCTCAATATTCAATGGATGATAGGTGTAGTTGGATGGTGGGTAGATTCATTCCTGCTTAGGCATGAACTTATAACCAGCCTCGGGAAGTGTAATCAAATATTGCGGTTGCGTTGGTCTTGGTTCGATTTTTTTCCTTAATCTATAGACAACGTTTTTGAGTGCCGCATAATCAATATCACTTTGATACCCCCACACGCGTTGGATAATTTTTTCGTAGTTGACCGTGCGCCCTGAATTGGACATCAGAAGATATAACAAACGTAGTTCCAGGATGGTCAATTTCACCGTAGGATTATTTGCGATTGTCAATTTTCTTTCAGAAAAATTAAGTGAAAAATCGCCTATTTGGAATGTATCCATTGCATCAATGCTCAAGGTTCTTGTTTGGCGTAACCAGGCTCGTATTTTTAAAATAACAAGCATTGGTTTTATGGGTTTAAAAATGCAATCATCAACCCCAGACAAATAGATTTCAATGATTTGGCTCTCTGGTATGGCATTTGTCAACAATATGATTGGGATAATCGTTTCCTTACGCAATTTACCAACGAATTCCTGTGCATAAGCATTAGATCCGTTGGTATCAATGAGAATCATATCAGGAACCTCGTTCTCCCAGGTTTCTATTGCCCTATCAAAAGAACTTTGGTGTACCACATTTAGGTTATTACGTTTCAAGCTGGAAGCCCAGTAGACAGCTGAATCCACTTCATCGCTGAACACCAATATTTTTGGAACAATACATTTGTTTGGAACTTCAAACTTTTTGCTGACCAAAATAAAGCCTCCCGAAAATATTCTGAAGTACCATATAAAACACCTTGAAAGCTTAGAAGTCGCTTGTATCGGCCCAAAAGAGATAAAAAGAACACGCTTGAAAAGTCGGTGTTTTCTTGATTCTACCGCTCAATCGAATACTCACCCACCACCAATATATCACTTTGAAAATACACAAATCGGGTCTTCCTAATAATCCAGCAGCCACTCCAGCTTTTCGCGGATGCTTTCCGCACCTGGCAAAATCGCATTCATCATAGGGATGTTGTATGGGATAGGGCAGTCCGGCGTTACGAGCCGCTGCAGGGGCGCGTCCAGCCACTCGAAGGCCTCCGATGCGATCGTCGCTATGATCTCGCCCGCAAAACCGCCCGTGAGAGTATCTTCATGCACTACCAGGCATTTTCCCGTCTTCTTGACCGACTCCAGCACAGACGCCTTATCCCAGGGTGAGATGGTGCGCAGGTCCAGGGTTTCGACACCGGGCAACCCTTTGGCTGCCTCCAGGACCGGATAAACCATTGCGCCCCAGGTGACGACGGTCAGCGCATCGCCCTCGGACAAGCGGCCTGCCACCCCTAAAGGAAGCATATACTCGTCCCCCGGCCACGGCCGCCGCGCCTGTGACGTGTCCAGCAGCGCGCGGTGCTCGAAGAAGATGAGCGGGTCTTCGCCGCGCAGGGCGGTGCGTAACAACCCGGCCGCATCCGCCGCGTTGGATGGAAAGGCCAGCCGCCAGCCAAGTGTGTGTGCATAGATCGCCTCGCCTGTGACAGAGTGCCACGGGTCGCCGGTCTTCTTGCCATACCCGACGGGAATCCGCACAACCATCGGCGCAGCGAACTTGCCTGCCGTGCGCCAGCGGATGGTGCCAGTGTCGTTGATCTGCTCGGTAGCCGGGTCGGCATATTTGCGGAATTGGATTTCCGGCACCGGCAACAGCCCCGCCAGTGACAGTCCGACCGCGCCGCCCATGATACCGTCTTCTGAAAGGGAAGTGTCGAAAACGCGTTCTGCCCCGAACTTCTCTTGCATGTGCGCGGTCGCGCCGTGCACGCCGCCCTTGACGCCCACGTCCTCACCGAAAACAAGCAGGCGCGGGTTGGTCTGCATCTCAGATTCCAACGTCCGTTTGACGGCTTCGATCAGGTTAATGCGCGGGCCGCTTTCGCTGAGCGGAGCCGTAGGCGTAGTCGAAGCGGGTATGGATGCAAAGAGATATTTGGTAACGGTAGCAGGCTCCGGGTCCGGGTGTTGAAGCGCAGCCTCCGAGGCGGTGCGAATCTCTGCCTCGACATCCTTTTCCAACGCATCCCAATCCAGGTCTGGCAAAAAATCCTTCAAGTGGATGAGGGGATCCCTTTTTATTTCTTCACTTTTTTCTTTTTCCGTTTTGTAGGCCTGGTCGTCGATGAAGGTATGCCCCATGATGCGCACCACTTTCATGCGCAGCAGGCAGGGCTTTCCAGCACGGACATATTCAACGGCTTCGGCGATCTTGGCAGATGCGTCCGCGGGATTGGTGCCATCAGCTTCGAGATTACGCAAGTTGTTGTAGCATTGCAGGTTGGCGGCCACATTGGCGCCAGGGGTCTGCAGCGCAGAACGGACAGAGATGGCAAAAGAATTGTCTTCTATAAAGAAGAGATAGGGCAACTCGCGGGTGGTGACGATGTTGAGCGCGGCCCAAAACCCGTTGGCAGCGGTGGAGCCTTCGCCGCCCATGGCGACGACGATAGCGCCCTCCCATTCTTTTTGCTGGAGGACGCGCTGATGGTAACGGATGGCTTGCGCCCAACCTGCAGCGGGAGTGTATTGCGCGCCCACATTGCCCGAGGTGGGTAATACGGTGAGACCGCCCTGAGCGGAGCGAGGTTTCATCGAAAACATCACCCCGGTGTCCCGACCCTCAGTGATGGAACCGGCTTTGGCGAAACTCCCTGCAAAAGCCTCCTGCACAGACAGGCCAGATGCCAGCATGAACGGGCGTGAGCGATAGTAGCCTGTTGCCCCGTCATGCGGATGGGTGAGATGCTGCGCCAACAACACCTGCGCCAGTTCATGTCCTTTGGCAGAAAACTGGTAGGCAATTTTGCCCTGCGGGGTGAGTTCTTTTTCTTCGATCTCGTCCATGATTCGGGAGGTCAG
>DOTA01000362.1 GCA_003513015.1 Chloroflexota bacterium | reverse complement strand
TTCTTCGGCGCGGGTGGGGTTAACGGTATCCAAATAAATGCGCGCCTGACCTCGCAGGGCACGCCCCACCCCCTCTTGCTGGCCTCGTTCTCGCCAGAGTGCCTCGGCTTGCTGGTACCAACCCAGGGCTTCCTGAAATCGGCTATGTAAACGGGCTAAATCCCCCAAGTAGGTCAGCAGTGCGGGGAATTGACGAAGATTCTCGGGCGGTAAAACATCCAGATGGGTTGCTAAGGTTTTCAAGCGCCCGGTGGAGAGCAACTGCATGCCATAAGCATCCAGCAGGTTGGCCGCGCCTGTATAATCCGCGGCTTTGAGGTGATGGTAAATGGCAGTATCAAAATCTTGCTGGTCTTGATAGTAAGCCGCGGCGCGCTGGTGCCAAAAATTGGATTGCTCGCGAGGGGCAAGCTGGCGCAAAAAAGTGTGGAAAATGTGATGGTAGCGCAAACTGCCATCGCCCAAATCGACGACGAATAACTCCTGGCGGCGCAGATAGGCCAACATTTCGCGGCTGTTGTTGGTTTCCAGCAGGGAATCGCAGGCCGCGGGCGACATGACCCGCAGGGTGGCGGAGGCCAGCATAAAAGCCTGCACATCAGCGGGTTGTTTTTCGAGTACTTCGTGCGCCAAAATTTCAAAGAGCCCCTCGAGCGAGGGGGCGTATTGGCTAAGGGCATTTTCAACGGAGGCAGCCGCGCCGACCCGCAGGTTTTGCCAAACCAGCCGCAAGGCGATGGCCCAGCCTTCGGTGATCTGCGAGAGGTTTTGGGCTTCTTCGGCGGTTAATTCGTAGCCAAAAATCTGGCTGAAGAGGGCCATGATTTCGGCGCTGGTGAAGGCTAAGATGGTTTGATCGAGGGCCAGCACTTCGCCGCGCGAGCGCCAGCGGGGGAGGGAGGGCAAACTCAGCGGCACGCGTGTGGTCAAAAGGAGGTGCAAATCCGGAGGGGCGAGAGCCGCCAAGCGATCGATGATTTGCACGATTTCAGGGGTGGGGACCACTAAATGGGCATCATCGATCACCAACAGGGTGGGGTTGGTTAACCCCAGGCTAAGGACATTCAAAAATTGGTCGATGATCCCCAAATAAAAGCGATCCCCCTGAGTAATATCCCAGGCTTCCAGCAATTGAAAAGGTAGATTCTCGATTTTGGGCAGGGCCGTCTGCGTAGCGTGCAGCAGGTGCAGCAAAAAAATCAGAGGGTCGCTATCTTCGGTGGAGGTTTGATACCAGATCAGAGGTTTTTGCTGCGTACTGAGAATGGCCAGTTCAGTGCTTTTGCCGTAACCCGCCCCAGCCTGGAGCAGGGTGAGGCGATAGTTGAGCGCTTCCGCCAAAAGGGAAGAAACCCGCGGCCGCACAAGCACGCGCTCGTTGGGTTTGGGCGGCCTGATTTTGGTTTGGATCACTTGGGCGGTAATCATCGGGTGGGCACAGAAAATCTACTTGCAACCGGTAATTATTCTGCCGCCTCCCCCGCAAAATAACCTTCGGCTCTTAAAATTCCCGTAAAGGCCTGATCGCCATCGGCTACGGCTTTTTCTTTCCAATCCGCGGCGCTGGGGTTGAAGAGTTCCTCAAACTCGCGTTTGACCTGTTCACTGATTTGCTCATTCAGCGCGCCGTGCCAATAGTGCCGGTTTTCGTTGACCATTTCGACCGGGCAGTGCACTTTGCCGAAATAGGAATTGCCCAGCGTGCCAAATTCGTAAGCGGTAGCAAACAGGCGTTTTTGTGGGAACTCATGCTGCCACATCTCGTACACAAAATCAACCAAGTCGCCGCGAATGGCATAAAACTCCTCGGGGTTGGCCGCCACCACCACGGGATAGTTGAACTTCTGCTCAAATTCCTGCGAGGTGCCGGTTTCGAGGGCCGAGTTCACCAGGCTCATCTGATAACGCGGGCCATAGCCAGTGTGCATATCTAAATGCAAAATTTGCTCGTAAGCGCTGAGAGCCTGCCGCAAAAGCTGCATCAGGGTGCGAGTTTCCTCCTGATATTCGCTGCCACCGTAATACATGCCCTGGGCATCGCGGTATTGACCGGAAAGCGAGGCTTTGTGAAAGCCGATCACGCCCAAACGCGCCAGGTGCGCCAGCAACTCGGCCTTGAAGAAGAAGTTGCTGGTACCCAAACTTTGGATCAGCGTCGGCCGGTAAAGCGTGCTGCGGACTTTATCATACGCAGGGTTGTAGACCAGCTCAAAAACGCCATCGTAGATGAAGTTGCGGTTGAGATCAACGTTGTTGCCATTCACCCGGCGATGATTTTTCATGCCCCAGGGGTTGATGGCATGCACCAACAAGAGGCCCGTGTTTTGAGGGTTGAGCTGCGGCATAAACTTTTCGATGAAACGCTGCTGCATGGCCGCGCCTACGTAACCCTCCACGCCATGCTCGCCAGTGGTGAGAATAAAGACTTTTTCGTTTTTTCCCAGGGCATCGGCATAAATCCAATCAATGGTTAAGTCTTCCTTGCCAGCCAGTTTGTGCTGCGAGAGACGCGCTTGCGGCCAAAGCTGCTGCACGGCGGCCAGATCAGCCCGGAAGCGCGCCCGAGAGGCTTCGTATGTATTGGGGAAAAGGGAAAGAATCTCGCTCATGGTTCACATCTCCATATTTTTCTGGGAGAAACCGCCAATCTACGCTAATTTTCGCGAAGATTAGCGAAACTTCGCGGTTAATTTTGATAACGCTCCAATTGATATTCAACGTACTCGGTTTCGCAGGCCTGCCCGCGGCCGACCCAGGCACGCAGTTGCTCCAGTTGAATGATGATGCTAAAAACCGTCACCGTTTCCAGGCCATGTTTACAGATCGAAGTGGGGTAACCGACATGGTCGGCCAGCAATTTCTGGAATAACTCGGGGGTCAGTTGCCCATAATTCTCGCGCAGTAGGCGCATGGCCCGATTGTAGCGCAAAATCGAATTGGCGTTCTGGTTGCGATCGGCTTCAAAATGGCGCATGGTCGGGCTGAGGTAATGATTGCTGTGCGCCAGAATATCGCCCTCGATGTAGAGAGCGGCACAATCGGTGGCCGAACCCTCCATGCTGTAAACTTCGCCGCTGCCATCGGCGATCACGTTGTTGTAGCTGGAAGCTCGTTGCGGCAGTAAGNNGCCTCCCACAACTCCTCGCACATCGAGAGGAAAACTTCATCAAATGAGACTTGCGCACCCGCAGCAATGCCTTCGAGTTCGTCAACATATTGGGGATAAACCGCCCGGCTGTGTTGGAGATACAGGCTGGATTGCAGCAGCATATCTGGATAGCTGACGCCTGCGGGCAGCCCTTCCCGCAGGCCGGAGAGCATAGCCCGGATTTGTGGCTGGCAGCGCTCCCCAATTTGAATGCCCACCTCGCGATGGGTTCCACTAACTTCGATCACAGGAATTTCATTCTTCATCTTATTTGGTCCCAATTTTTCCACCGCAGAGTAAGCAGAAAACGCAGAGAAAACCAGCGGAAAATCTCAGCGCACTCAGCGTTCTACGTGGTTAATGATTCAGTTCGTTTTTC
>DOTA01000213.1 GCA_003513015.1 Chloroflexota bacterium | reverse complement strand
GAAGACGATGAACTAGAGCAAGCGCTGAATGTCATCCGCCAGCAAACGCCGCCCACCGATGATTTCAGCAAAATCCAGGCAACCATTTACGTTCTCAACGTAAAAAATTTCAAGCGGGCATAAAGCTTGATAATTTGCAGAATATGAGAGACAACGCATGAAGATGATTGTTGTGGTTCTAAACGATGATGATGCCGAGGCCGTCACCAAGGCAATTGCTAGTTCCGAGCTACCCGTGACACGCGTAGCCTCAACCGGCGGATTCTTGCGCCAGGGTTCGAGTACACTGATGATCGGGGTTAATGATACCGATGTTGACGAAGCGATTCGCATCATCAATGCGAACTGCACCCCCTCCGTAGAGCCGATGTCGAAGCGCGCCACCCTTTTTGTGCTCAATGTGGAGCACTTTGAGCAGCGCTAACGGTGTACTTCACTCATGAAATTCTTCCACCTGATAAATTAACACTTCCAGGTGTTTTTTACGCCACAAATCCGCGGGAGTGCCCATTTTTTGGCAAAGATGGCTCAAAAAGGTTTCAGTATCCGGAAGTTTTTCCCAAACCTGGGGCAGAAAAGTAGCGCGGCGCAGGCCATCGCGCAGCACCACGCCATCAATACCGGGACGCAATTTGGCGAGTAAATCTGCAGGGTTAGTGTATTCCAACGGAATGGGCGGGGTCAAACGCGAAATCTCAATCGAGATGTTCGCCAACTCGCCGGGACGAACCGGCGAAAAACGGTAATCTTGCAAGGCTGCGGCAATGGCATGTTCGCGCACATCTTCGATCAGAGGCTGATAGGGTTCCAGCGCGCCAACGCAGCCGCGTAATTGCCCGTCAATCGTAAGGGTCACGAAGGTTGCTCCGGGCTGGCGAAGTTTTAACGGAAAACTATCCAGGTTGAGTGCATCCAATGGGCTACCAAGCACCCCAAACGTCAGGGCGTGGCGCGCTTGTTCTAAAAGCAAGGAACGTTCCTCCAGGGTTAAGCGATCATCGGTCATCAGGTCACCTCCGCGATTGGTGCGCAATCAAATCTAACTGATATAATCCTATTTAACCACATACCTGTCATAATTCGGTACGAGCTGCGCCATGAATCAACCCAAACCTTCCAATACCCCAAAAATGTTAACCAGCGTGGTGGTCATTGCGATTTTTGCAGCCACAATTTTTACGGCGGCGACCCCGGTGAGTTTTTTGACGGGTAATTTCACCAATATTTTGGCGGAGGCCATCGACTACGAGCAGGCAACACCTACTCCCGAATGGCCTACCCCCACACCGCGGCCCAAACCTCGCATCGGAATTGTGGTAGGTCACTGGGGAGACAATAATGATCCTGGGGCAGTCTGCCCAGATGGATTGACCGAATTGCAGGTGAACCAAAATGTGGCTACCCGCGTACAGCAAAATCTGGCAGGTGAGGGCTTTGACGTGGACCTTTTGAAGGAGTTTGATCCGAATTTGAAAGGCTACCGGGCCCTGGCATTGGTTTCCATCCATGCGGATTCGTGCCAATATGTCAATGATGAGGCCAGCGGATACAAAGTAGCCCCTTCGATGGAAAATCGCCGCCCTGAACGGACAAATAGATTGACCTCATGCTTGAAACTTCGCTACGAAGAAGCCACCGGCTTACTTCCGCACAACAGCATCACGATTGATATGTCGAGCTACCATGCTTTCGATGAAATTGATGTTGATACCCCCGCGGCAATTATCGAAACCGGGTTCTTGAATCTGGATCGCCAATTACTGACCCAGGAACCCGGTAAAGTTGCCGAGGGGATTAGCAAGGGGATTTTATGCTACATCTATAACGAAAGCATCCCATAGTCTTCCATTTCCAGGTAGTTCCGTGACAAACCCAGGTAAAAATAATTATCAACAGGCGATTGACAATGCCCGCGCAGCCCTAAAAAAGGGTGATCGNNTGATAATGGCGGCGCTGGCCTCCCCGCGCGCCAGCCTGGAATACCTGAAACATGCGCTGACGATTCACCCGGAGAGCGCCCGCGCCCGCAAAGGGATGCACTGGGCTATTCAACGTTATCGAGCAGAAGCACCTAAACCCCGTAAAGAGCAACCTAAAGTAACCTCCATCCCAGAAAGTTCCACCTGGCAGCGGCGTACAACTTTTTATTCGTGGGTAGTGGTATTTTTAGCCGTTTTGGTAGGCGCGGCGGTCTGGTTTGGAACGCCTGCTTTTTCATTCGCCTTCAACCAATCCTCCAATATGATGGCACTGGCCCAAGAATGGGTTGGGAAAGCAACCTTCACCCCTTCGGCTACGGCAACCTTCACGCTGACTCCCACCTTTACACCTAGCCCAACCCCCACGGATCCGCCTACCATCACCCCCTCACTCACACCCACAGAGACGGTTACGTCCCTCCCTACCGCAACGCCGGTTCCAACCGACGAGCCAGAGGAACAAGGGCCAAAAGTAAATTTGCCACCTGGGGTTGAGAAAGGCGAAATCTGGATTGACGTGGATTTGACCAACCAATTCTTGGAAGTCTACAAAGGCAAGAATCTATTGAATGGTTTCTTGGTCTCCACCGGCACCTGGGGCACACCCACTGTGACAGGTCAATACCGCGTATATGTCAAATACCCCGCCGCCGATATGGCCGGACCGGGTTATTACCTCCCTAGCGTGCCGTATGTAATGTATTTTTACGAGGGTTACGGCCTCCATGGCACCTACTGGCACAACAATTTTGGCACCCCCATGAGTCATGGCTGCGTCAACCTACGGACAGATGACGCGGAGTGGGTTTATAATATGGCATCGGTCGGCACCGTAGTGAATATTCACTATTAGCAAGTTCCCATTTTATGAAGAAAGCTACCACCATCACTCGCAGGGATTTTCTCAAGCTCAGCGGCCTGGGACTAGCCAGTTTCATAGCGGCTCCCCAAATACGCCCCTTCGCCCAAGCGCGCCCCCAACTCGATAGCCAACAAGGCCGGGTGATTTACGATAGCATTCAAACCTTCGATATCCCCTCTTTCAGCGGAAACCTCACCCGCCAGTATTGGACGGATACGATCATCCCGATAACGGAGGTCACCATCGGCGATGATGAACCCGATTACAACCGGGTTTGGTACCGCATCGGGAGCGAAGGTTATGCCCATTCCGGCGGCATCCAGCCCGTGAAAACCCTGCTGCAAACACCCATCGCCGATATTCCCGAAGGCGGGCAACTCGCCGAGGTAAGCGTGCCTTACACGGATGCGCGCTGGAAGCCTGATCTTAGCCGTGGGGCGGCCTACCGGTTTTATTATGAAACCACCCACTGGGTCATCGGTTTGATCTCTGATGAGCAAGGCACACCTTGGTACGAGGTTTTAGATGATAAATGGGATTTCACTTTTTATGTGTTGGCGCAGCATTTGCGATTGATTCCCAACTCGGAGCTTGAGACTCTCTCACCAGATGTGCCAGAGGAGGCCAAGCGCCTTGAAGTTCGCACCGGTGAGCAACTAGTCGTGGCCTACGAGTGGGATCGTCCGGTGTTTATGGCGCGCACCGCCACCGGCGCAGAATTCAGCAACGGACGTTTTTACACACCTGCAGGGCGGCACAATACTTACCACAAGCGCCCCTCTCGCCACATGGCTGCCGGAAACCTGGCCCACAATGGCTATGATCTACCCGGCGTTCCCTGGATTTGTTACATCACCGAAAAAGGTGTAGCTTTTCATGGCACCTATTGGCATAACGATTTTGGCAGGCCGCGCAGCCACGGCTGCATCAATTTAACCTCCCAAGCTGCCAAATGGATTTACCGCTGGACGCTGCCTGTAGTACCCCCCAATGAACAGAAAGCTTACAAACTCTTCGGCGGCACCCGCGTGGATGTAATCTAACAAGATGAACCCTGTATTTCAGCACCCACAATATTTGCTCCAACGCAAAGTTTTAGCCCTAACCGGAAAATTCAACTTTTACGGGCCGCAGGGGCAAGCCGTGCTCTATAGCGAGCAGCGCATGTTCAAACTCAAGGAAGATGTGCGCGTGTACAACGGCCTCGAAAAATCTCAGGAACTCTTGCAAATCAAAGCCCGTCAGGTACTCGATTTTTCAGCCAGTTATGATGTCTTCGATCCGGTAGAAAATGTGCGCGTGGGCACATTGCAACGCCGCGGCCTGCGCTCGATCGCCCGCGATGAGTGGCAGATTTTAGACGCCAATCAGCGACCCTTGGGCATTATCATCGAAGATGATCTCGGCTATGCCATGCTGCGCCGCTTCCTGCTGGGTTCTTTGCTGCCCCAAAACTACGATGTCATCATCAACGAGCGCAAAATTGCCGATTTACGCCAGCGCTTCAATCTCATCCGCTACGAAATGTTGGTCGATTTTACAAATAACCGCCCTCAACAATTCGATCCCCGCCTGGGCATTGCCGCGGCACTTTTGTTAGGCATTATCGAAGGCAAGCAGAGTAACTAAAGGAAATCAGATGCCAAAACAACCCCTTTTTGCCGGACTGATCATCGATGAAAACGATCGACCCGTTGAAGTTGCCTTTGTCGGCGGCGAACCTTGCTATGTTGTCGATGATGCCGGTTTTCATCGCCATATTCCCTCCGAGCAGGTAGACATCCAGGTTTTGCAGGCCATCCGCGCAAACATCGAGGGAAATGAGAGTCTGCTCAGCGAACAGGCCGCCAAAATGCTTGGGCAAGATGACATTTTCTCGCGGGCCATGATCGAAACTCAGCTAAAAAACATGGATCAGCAGTTCGAGCAGCTCTTCCAGACCGGCATTCCTGAAGAAGCGCGCGCCTACATTGGCATGACGGGGTTCCGTATTCGCATCAATCTGCATGGGGAAGTCATCGAGATTGAGCAACCTGGGATGATTGACCCCGAGGATGAGTAACCTCCCAAAGCTAAGAATCCGCTATTTTTAACGGAGGCACTCCCAAAGCCCGGCGCGTGATTCCGCTTTTGGGGTTTATCCCCATTCTCAAAATATTCCGCTAAACCAACCAATCAAATTTTCTCCATCTGGTAGAATTGGATTATCTGCGCTTTTAGAGTTCGAATTATGCCGTCATCATTTATCATCCATGTAACCGAATCCGATTTTGAATACGAGGTGGTGCAGTATTCGACCCAAACCCCGGTGGTTGTTGATTTTTGGGCCGATTGGTGTATTCCCTGCCGCACCTTGGGGCCAGTGCTTCGGCAACTGGCCGAGGAGGCTCAGGGCGAATTTCGGCTGGCCAAGGTGGATGTAGACGAAAACCCAAAACTGGCCCAACGTTTTAATGTGCGCGGCATCCCGGTAGTGAAGGCTTTTAAGGATGGACAGGTGGTGGCCGAATTTAGCGGGGCGGTACCGGAAAAACAGGTGCGCAAATTTATTGCCGAATTGCTCCCTCAACCCTCGGATTTACTGCTGGAAAAAGGGGAAAGCCTGCTCAAACTAGAAGAATGGGTGCGGGCTGAGGCTACCTTCCACGAGTTGCTGTTAGAGCATCCGGGGCATTCTGGTGCGCTGCTGGGGTTAGCCAAATGCTTGCTGGTGCAAGGCCAGGGGGCAGCCGCGTTAGAGATTTTGAACCGCTTTCCGGCCAGCCGAGAGTTTGGACCTGCCCAACAACTACGCCCACTAGCCAATGCGCTAGCGCAAGATAAAACCTGGATTTCACAGAGTGATCGTTTAGTTGACGCAACTTATGGACGGGCGCTGCACTTGATCAGCCGCTCGAACCTTCCTGCCGCAATGGATGGTTTGCTGGCCGTTTTGCGGGAAGATAAACGCTACCGCAATGATGAGGCCCGGCAGGTAATGGTGGGGTTGTTTGAAATTTTAGGGAATGAAAATCCGCTCACACGCCAATACCGTACCGAACTGGCTTCGGTATTGTATTAATCCATTGGTTGTGTTTTTATGACAGATTAGCTAACTTTCTGTGCTTTTGTCCCATAAAAAGTGCCTTATAATACAGTTATCAGAACCTAACAGATTCTTTAGTAAGGAGAATTTCATGAGCGAAAAAGAAAAACCTGCTTGTGTTGATCCAGCCCAAGGCCCAATTTTATCCCAAGGGGGAGAGACGTCTACCCCACAAGTTGAAC
>DOTA01000217.1 GCA_003513015.1 Chloroflexota bacterium | reverse complement strand
CCGATCTGGATTTTTTCCTCGCTGATGATGGCATCTTTGCCGGGGCCAGTGCTGGCCGCCCAGTAGCGCACGGCGTCGGCAGAATATTGCTCGATCATTTCCAGTGGAGGCATCGGGCCACCACCGCGGCTCTTAGAGATTTTGCCCATCCCCTCGCCCGCGATGCCCCAACCCGAGATCAGCGCATCGCTCCAAGGGATTTGANNGCAATCCTGGCAGTACCACACCGGGAAGGGTACGCCGTAATAGCGCTGGCGCGAGATACACCAATCCCAATTGAGATTTTCTACCCAGGCCTGATAGCGCGCTTGCATGTGCGGCGGGTGCCAGTTGACTTTTTTACCCGCGGTGAGTAGATCAGCTTTTGCATCCAGCACGTTGACGAACCATTGGCGGGTGATGATGTATTCCGCGTGGGTGTCGCAACGCTCGTGGACGCGTACGCTATGGGTGATGGGGGATTGGTTAACGAGTGATTGAGACTCTTTTAGCACTCGTTTGATTTCTTCGCGGGCTTGTTCGATGGGTAACCCGGCAAACTGGCCTGCAACTTGTGTCATGCGACCGGTTTCGTCGATGGCTTCCACGAGCGGCAGGTTGTGCGTGTGCCACCAGGCCACATCGGTTTGGTCCCCAAAGGTNNCGATCAACTCGCGGTAGCGCTCATCCTCCGGATGCACAAAGATGGCCACGCAGGCGGGCAGCAGTTCGGGGCGGGTGGTGGCAATCTGTAAATCTTTGTCATTTTCGAGTTTGAAAATCAATGTGACAAACTCGCTGTGTTGATCNNTGGGCGATGCGGCGGGATTGCGCGTCGATGGTGCGGTAGGTGTAGCGCCAATCGATGGACAGGCCCAGGCGCTGCCAGAGTTGTTGATATTCTTTTTCAGCATCGACGCTGATTTGCAGACATTTTTTGATGAAGGCTGAACGGCCAATCTCGACAGCACTCTGACCTAGTTGTTTCTCCACCAGACGATCGGTGGGTAGACCGTTATCGTCGTAGCCCATGGGGTAAAAGACGTTGCGCCCGTTCATGCGCCAGAAACGGGCGATGAAATCAGGATGGCTGTACGAGAAGGTATGCCCCAGGTGTAGCTTACCTGAAACGGTTGCTGGCGGCGTATCAATAGAGTAGATTTCGGCTGGCGAGTTGGGGTCAAAATGATAGGTTCCGGCCTGTTGCCATTGGGCTTGCAGTTCGGGTTCGCTGGTTTGGGGGTTGTAGCGTTTCTGTAGCATAGTTTTATAGTCCGGTAGTTAGGTAGTTAGGTAGTTAGGTAGTCGAGTGTTTGAACGGATAACTATTGAACTACCAAACTACCCAACGTAATAAAAAAAGCCTTCATCCTCAAGAGGACGAAAGCGTTTCTTTGCAGAAAAGGACTTCCGCGGTACCACCTCAATTCACAGCCTAGTCAGGCCGTGCTCTCTATCCCGACGATCATCAGGATTTCGCTGTAACGGGCTTACCCGTGTCGGTCTACTTTTAAGGCGAAAGTTTTATCTTCGCCCAATTTCTTCGACATTCATTCCGGGCGACATTCAGGGGATGGTTTCTGAGGGGCGCTTGCAGCCAGTGGCGTTCCCTTCTCTGACAGATCCTTATCCGCTTACTCCTCCCGGTGGGGGGATTTATTCAATTCGATTGTGGTGAGATTATACTCATACTTTGGGAGGGCGTCAATTAATTTCAAAATCCCGGGCTGGGAACAGGATTTCCGATGGAACCTGACCATCAAATTGGGCCAGCCACCCTGGAAGTTCTCGCACGCCGGGGATATGTGCGCCTGCCCACCCACTGTATAGCCCCAATTGGTCGATGTGGACCGCGCCCAACCCGGCCTGGTTCGCGCCCCAAACGTCGATGTAGAAAATATCGCCGATGTAAATGACTTCATCCGCCCTCCAACCCAAACGTTTCAGGGCAATTTCGAAGATGCGCGGATCAGGTTTTTCCACCCCAACGACAAACGAATCGGTCACTGTCTCAAAATACGCGCGCAGCCCCACATCGGCCAAAATCTCCTCCACGCGCCCATCCGAGTTGGAGATCACCGCCATCTGGTAGCCTTGCGCTTTCAGGGCTTGCAGCGCCTCGCCTACCCAGGGATGCGAATCGGTCCAGATGTGTTTTCGTTGATCCTCTTGCAAAGTCAAATGAGCGGCGAGGCGCGCCTTTTCGGCATCTTCCGTAACATACCCAAAAAGATCGGCAAAATAATGGATTTTGGGGTGTTGGTGAGTCTGGGCTACCTGCTCATCAAAATCGCGATAGTAGCGGCAGTGCGCTTCGAGAACTGTTTGCGCGCTGGCCTCAATCCCGGCTTTCCGGGCAATTTCTGCCAGCCGCGCAAAATCCGGGAAAATCAGCACGCCGCCGGCATCGAAAATCAGGTACGGTTGCTCGCTCATGGGATGGCACAGGCCGTGATGGCGGTAACTTCGTCGGCGCGCAGGGCCATGCAGTTGACGCCTTGCACCACGCCCTCTTTGGGCGGAATCTCAACGGCCTGAAAACGGATGATTTTGCTCAAACCCGAGATGGCGAAAACATCGTCGTTGTCGCTCACGGCCACTGCGCCCACCAGTTGATCGGTTTTAAAGGCGGTTTTTCCTCCTGTGCCGGGAGCTTTATTGGCCGCAAAACCCGACATAATGCGAATGGTGCCTTTCCCGTCCGCACCCATGAGTAGCACGCCGGTTTCTTCGGTCACGCCAACCACGCCGACCACCTCATCGCCGCGATCTAGGCGGATGCCCAGGCTGCCATTGGCATGGATCATCCGTTCACGGAAGCGGATACCCTTGCCCTGTTGGGTCGCAATGAAAATTTCGGCCTCGCCGGTGGTCCAGTTGCCCGTGGCGACGGAGCCAAAACGGCCCACATCGAAGAGTGGTGTGCCGGGGCGCATGCTGGCGCTCAGGTAGTTGTGCCGCAGCAGACGCACATAGCCGCGCTCGCTTAAAACCGCCAGATAACCATCATCCTGAGCGGGCAGCATCACGCGAATTTTCTCATCGGGCTGCATTTCGAGCAATTCGGTCACCAGGCGGCCGCGCTCGCGTACCTGGGCCGCCACTAACGAACTGACCGGCAAACGGTAGCCGCGCCCAAAATCGGTGATGAAGAGTAAATCGGCGCTTTCATCGGCCACGGTCATATAGGTGGTGGGATCTTCTTCGGGGGTATCGAGATCGAAAACGCCCATGCCGCCGCGCCTTTGGCGCAGGTATAGGTGGCGGTAGGTGCGTTTAATGCGCCCGTTTTTACTCATCGTCACCAAACATTTAGTGGTCGGGGGCTCGCTGGGTTCAGCAGGTTCATCGGATAGCGCGGCCCTGCGGGAACGGGAACCCTCTTGAAGCCGGGTGAGTTCTTCCTCCAGAGATTCAATATAAGCCAAAATTTCAGGATCAATCTGACTGAGATCGGGTCGTTCTAAGGTCATCGGATTCTTTTCCTTCAAATTTAACGGATAACGCCACCACTATAATGCAGTTGGTAGATGGCCTGTTCTTTGTGATAGATGATTTCTGTGCCGTGGAATTGGCTGAATTGCCCGTGGATTTCGTTTGCGTAGCGATAATCGCCTTGTTGGAAGGATTCTGGTCCCCGGTAGGGAGCCTCACGCGGGAGTTCGCGGAGGGCTGCCTTTAAAAAGGGAGGCATCCCGGCGAGTTGGGTTTCACCGCTTCCGGGGAGCACCGTGCCGTAGTAGCTCATGCCCCAAATGGGTTTCCCGCTAAAGTAGACTGTTTCCACGCCGATGAAGGCCAGCCCGCCAAAGTAAATATCTTTGTAACTTAGATCACCTTGCTGATATTCGAGTTGGTGCGAAGCGGGCAAGGCTGCGGGCACGGAATATTGATCTGTGCCGGAAGCATAGGTGGCATTTTTAGCCTCAACCAAAAATCGGGAGAGTTCAATTTCGGGGATGGGAAGCTGCATCATGGATTCCTCGGGTTCATATTGGAGTGTGCGCTATTGTAGCGCAGATTCGGCTGATTTGTCAGCCCGCGGTTATAATTAAAGCACAGATATTACTGGAAAGGATACCCAGATGACCTCAATTGAATCCGCAAAACAAAAAATGAACGATACCCGGCTGGCCTGGCAAAGAGTCGTGCGGCAGTATCAAAGGCCAACGATCAGCCGCAGTGTTTGGCAATTGATCAATACCCTGCTGCCCTATTTCTTGCTCATGGGGCTGATGGTTTGGACTTTGAGTGTTTCCTATTGGTTGACGCTGCTGTTGGCGATCCCTGCGGCCGGATTTATGGTGCGCACCTTCATTATTTTTCACGATTGCGGGCATGGATCGTTTTTTGCCTCCCGCCGAGCCAACGATGTGATTGGTTTCATCACTGGAATCATTACCTTTACGCCATATTATCGCTGGCGACATGAGCATTCTATTCACCATGCCACCGCTGGCGATCTCGACCGCCGCGGCACGGGCGATGTTTGGACGGCCACGGTTGAAGAGTATCTCTCCTTCCCGCGCTGGAAGAAGTTTATCTATCGTTTTTACCGTAACCCGTTTGTGATGTTTGCCATCAACCCATTAGTTTTGTTTGTGGTTTTGCAGCGTTTTCCAGGCAAATCTAAGGGACGCGAGCGCGCCAGCGTCTATTGGACAAATTTGGCTTTACTGGGAATTTTCGTACTGGCGCATTTCACCATTGGGTTGAAGGCTTACATCTTGGTGCAACTGCCCATTTTGTGGATGGGCACTGCCGCAGGTGTTTGGCTATTCTATGTGCAGCATAACTTTGATGGGGTTTACTGGTCACGCCATGAAGACTGGGATTTCGCCAAAGCCGGTTTGGAGGGCAGTTCATTTTACAAGCTNNCCCATCACCTTGTTTGCCAGCTTCAAATCGGCGACTTATCGCCTGTGGGATGAACAGAGCCGCCGATTGGTAGACTACCGCCAAATGAAATCGAGGCAGGGTGCGATCTGATTTGTAAAAGCCATTAAAAAAACTGCGGAAGCGAAAAAAGCTTCCGCAGTTTTTTGTATACAGATCAATCAGCGTTTTTTCTTCAAGCGTGCTGCCTCATTCAAATGGACGATGTTATGCCGGGTGGCAGGCATCAACAATAGCCCGGTAAAATCGCGCTTGCTCCAGTAATCGGCGATGCCGCGGGCTTCAGGGCGGAGGAAACCGGCCTCCAGCACGCGCTGGAGACGCCGCGGATCCACTTTGCGGCGCAAATCTGCCTCCCCCAAACCGGCGATGATCGCTTGGGTGCGGGTTCCCACCGCGGCCCGGTAATCCCGCAGGGCTGCCAGATCGATTTCCGCGCTCAACCTGGCTATTTCATGCGCGGTCATTTCGTTGCCGCTATCGTAGAAGGGCACCCCCAGGCGCGTGAACCATTCATCTTGCTCAAAAACTGAAGGGGTTCCGGCAATCAGCAAGTTCATGGCGGTATCCTCGATGCGGGCCAAATGCCAGAGGCACCATACAATTGAATGCTCTTCGTTGGACGGAATGCGCCGAAATTGCGGCTCACTGAGATCATCCAGAATTTCGTCTTCGTAAGACCAGTTTTCTTTCAAATTGATTTTGGCGCTATGCAGCAAAGTGTGGTGATAGCAGCAAAGTTGTAAGGCCTGCGCGGGGTCAGTTGCCCCCTCCAGGGCCTGGCGCAAAGCCGTCTGTTGACGGTTGAGCGCTTTGGGGTCAGCGATCATCATCTTGTTTTGCCTCCTCTAAAAACATCCAGCGGTGGCCTTCAAAATCTTCCACCCGGTAAAGTTTGCCAAAATCCTGCTCTTCAATCCCTGAGAGTATTTTGGCACCGGCAGCTTTGGCAACCTGGTAATGCGATTCTATATCTTCAACATAGACCAAAATGCCATCGGTTACCCAAGGAGAGGCAGCCAGTTTTTGGGCTGTATCGCAGTGTTGGCGATGTTGCAAGATGCTCTCATAGTTTGGAAAGGGTGTTGCCAGCATGATGCGCGCGCCGTTCAATTCAATTTCGCCATGACTCAGGCTGCCATCCGGGGCCAGCCAGCGGGTTTTTTCTGAAAAGCCAAAAGCTGCGGTGAGCCAGTCCAACGCTTTCAGCCCATCGGCGTAAGATAACATGGGCACGATCACTTGTTGGGTCATCGATAAAACCTCTCTTTTGTTAAATTGGCATGGCACTGGGCAAGCCGCCCGCCGGTTTGGCCATCCGCACCGCCCGCAGCACGGCCTCCGCCATCACTTCAACTGCGAAAGCGCCTACAATATTCACATCCGCGTTCTTTTTGCCGGTTGCCAGCGCAAAAATGGTATCGCCATCGAACATGGTATGCGCTGGCCGGATGATGCGCGCCAGCCCG
>DOTA01000487.1 GCA_003513015.1 Chloroflexota bacterium | reverse complement strand
ACCGAACTGATCGACTACGAAGAATTTTGCGGCATGCCCATGCACGACCACGATGAAGGTTCCGCGGGAGCTGATTGGGATATCAGTGCCACGGAGTTGGCCGAACGCCTTGGGGGCAGCAACCCTCCTAAGGTGATCGATGTGCGCGAGCCTCACGAGTTGGAGATCTCGCGCATCCCGGGGGCCGAGTTGATTCCCCTGGGTCAGCTGGCCTCTCGCATGTCCGAGTTGAACAGCGCTGACGAAATTGTGCTGATGTGCAAAGCGGGCACGCGTTCTACTCGAGCTTTGGATGTGCTTTACAGTGCGGGATTCCGCAAAATGAAGAATCTCAAAGGCGGCATTAACGCCTGGGCGCGCGAAGTCGATCCCAGTTTGCCGATTTATTAGCTGCCAGCTGCAAGTTACAAGTTGCAAGTCATTTGAGGAGGCTCCCGCCAACCCTCCGTGGGGCTGCCGGATGGCCGCGTTTCGCGACCCGGAGGGCTACGCCCTAGAAATTGTGGGGCCGCTGAACCCGAAGGAACCGGTGCCTTCCTACTGACTTGCATTGCCAAAAATTTTTAAGTTCCATAATGAGCCTGGGTGAGATTCCAGGCTCGTTTGTTTTAAAGGCGGTTATTTTGTTTCGACTTTTGTAATTTTGCATGAAAACCTTACGGTTTTGTTATGCCACAAGGTATTAGTATTTTGGTACTATAGAGCGCGCGGAAACCCCTTTATCTTGAGGAGGAACAACCCATGTCTCCAGACCTAATTACCTTTTTAACGAAAATTCTGATAGCCCTGGCGATTGGTGTAGGCGGCTATCTAGTAGCCTGGATCGTTGGCAGGTTGATCAAAAGTGTGCTGGTTAAATTTATCAGCGCCACCTGGGCGGCCTTTTTGGCAAATATTGTCACCCTGGGAATTATGCTTTATGCCATTAAGTTGATCCTAAATCTCACAGGCGCGGCCGGAACCTTTGCGCTGATTGTTGCCGGGTTTGGCGCCGCCATGACGATGGGATCTGACGATGCCGCTAAAGATTTTGTTTCGGGGGTTAAGCTGTTTTTCTTGAAATATTACGGCATTGATGATATGGTCACGATTGCCGGGTTCACGGGGTATGTCACCGAAATTACCATGACCAACACTACCCTCTCGACAACCACTCGGGATTCAGTGATCATCCCAAATTCTCAAGTTTTGAAGCATATTATTATTAATCATTCCAAAATACCGGGGCACGTGGTTAGCACCGTTATTCCCATTCCGGGGGAGCATGATCGCGAGAAAGTCATGCAAATTCTACAAGATGGGGCCAAAGATTTTTCGCTGCGCATGGAAGATACCACCCCGGTTGTTACCTTGGATGACTTGGGGATCAAAACCTCTTATTACAAAATTATCACAGTCGTAGAAGAAGTTGTGCTAAAACCTTCGACGCCGGCAAAATTGCGTTTGGAAATGGTCAATGCTCTGGAAAGGGCTGGCGTTCCGGTGGGTGAAGCCGAAGTGGTTAAATTTGTAAAGTAGGTCTGTTTTGTATCCGTATCAAGAACCCGACGATTTTCCACATCGCCAACTGGAAGATTACAAGAAAAAGGTGCAAGTGCTCGATGAAGAAGATGAGCGCCGTCGCCGCTCTTTTTTTCGGTCTTTCTTTACGATGATTTTTTCCGTTGGGATTCTGGTGATTGGGGCAGGTATCTGGTTCCCACAAAATGAGATCACCACAGCATTGCGGGAGATTTTGGTTGAATATGTTCCGGTTGAAATTCTTGAACCCGTCAACGATTTTTTATTGGTGATCGGGTTTCAGCCCTTGACCGCCCAAGTCGATAACCCCTCTACTGATTCGAGTGCAGCTTTTTTGGGCAGGGAGACCCAGATCCCGGCAGAGGCGCTTGCTGCGGTGTTTTGGGAGTGGTTGGTTGAATATTTTCCCGCATTAGTCCAGTTTACCCCACAAACCATAGATTCGGGCGGGCAGGTGAATACGCCACAAGGTGTGATTGAAAAAAGAATCGAACAATCTGAAACCCATCCAAAACCATCTCAAACGCCCACGCCTAGCCCGACGCCTTCATTGGCAGCCACCGCAACGCCTACGGTAGTTCTGGGTTCTCCCACCCCTGAGGCCACATTGACGCCCACCGGGCGGTTTACTGAAACCCCAACCCGCATGCCCTCACAGACAATCTCGCCTTCACCGACGATCACGCCAACTGGTACCCCAACCTTGCGCCCCTGGCCGACAGCCACCCGAACTTCCAGGCCTACAGATCAACCGCCTACGGACCAACCACCCACGAATACGCCGCTGCCCACCCTGACATTTACGCTGACACCCTCGCCATCTCCAACACACACGAATACGCCTTCACCCACTCCGACGCTGACGCCCTCTCTCACACCTTCACGGACACCGACAAATACGCCCGTTCCGCCCAACCAGCCCCCGGTGGCCGTGGATGATAACGCCACTACATTGCAAAATACACCGATCACTGTCTTGGTCTTGTTCAACGATCATGATCCCGATGGGGATGCCATCAACATAAGCAATGCCAGCGATGGCAGTAATGGCAGCGTTTCGCACAGCGGTAATAGTGTGACCTACACCCCGAACGTTGGTTTCACTGGCAGCGATTCTTTCACTTACACGATTAGTGATGGCAATGGCGGCACGGATACGGCAACGGTTTCGATTACAGTAATTCCGTAATTGTTTAAAATTTGAAGTCAGCACCGTGGGTGGGTGGAAATCACCCACCCACTTTTTCAATCTCGCTTTCAGGTGACAGGAGCCTGTTATGTTGAAAACTATTCGCATTCAATTTGCATTGCCGATTGTTTTGGCAACCACATTGATCATCACACTGTTGGGAAATCTCTCTACTAGCGCTCACGCAATGGGTCAAACCATATCTACAGGTGGCAATCCCATAAAATTGGAAGCCAGCCGTGTCGAAAACCAAAACACTGAAACTGAAGATCAGAAAATATCTACTTGGCAAAATCTCCAAGTTCAAATCCCTTTTCTATATGCCAGCATTCTAACGAATGGAACTCAAGGTCTTGGCTTGCTTACAAACCCGTCCAATCTGCTTGCAAGTAGCCTTGGGGAACAGCCAACTGCTCCCACGGCTCAACAATGCTTTTATCAGGCCGGCATTTATGGCAATCTAATTGTGACTACTTCTGGCTCCGGGTGTGGTAACTTTATCAACTATGGTGGGATTACTGGTTTATGGTTGGATTCTATAGAATCCTGCACCTTCGATTTTTCATACCCTATAGATCGTTCGACTGCTTCAGTAGCGTTTACAGCTGCTGGCGAAAATGATATCGTTCGTTTCCAGATTAACGGTGCAGACTATCCTGTCATAGCGGAAGAAATTGATGATTCAAACCCTATTGGAGGGGATGATCCCATTGTTCTGCGCTCTGATGGCACAATTGGTGGCCCGTTGGGAGGTGACGCCACTGATGGACGTGCCACGGTTAATTTCAACCCTGGAGAGCCTGTAACCTCTGTGGGCATCTTCCAGTTGAATGCTACATCTGCTGGTACGGTTTATCTGATTTGTGTAGATGATATTCCTGTTGACACAACTGTTTCTATCACAACCGTCAATCCTATCCCTAACGGCCACAATGCGGCTCTCACGGCGTGATGTTGGCCGGAATGAGTGCGGCGCTGGCAGTGAAGCTGACATTTTCCGTGAGAGCCGCATTGTGGCCGTTAGGG
>DOTA01000232.1 GCA_003513015.1 Chloroflexota bacterium | reverse complement strand
CAGTTTCAACTCTCGGCAGCCTCGGATACCATCACCGGGACGGCTGAAAACCGCATGGTCACGGTCACCTTCCGGGTCCTGGTTCCAGATCATACCCCCGGAACCATTTATATCGCTGGGAATTTGCCCGGCTATCCTCAATGGAATCCAGGAGCGCAGCCAATGACCCAGGTTTCAACCAATCCTAATCTCTGGGAAATCGAGTTAAGTTTGCCCGATGGGTTGAGCGGCGCGTTTTATAAATATACGCGCGGTTCTTGGGAAACGGTGGAATGGTGGGGCAGCATTATCAGCATTGCCAACCGCAACCTGCCAACAATCGCGTATGGCAGCACGGGCACCATGCTGGTGGATGATACCGCCACAGATTGGGGCACTGGTTCTGATGATCGCAAAGCGGTCCAATACTGGCGCGACCCCTATGTGATTACGGTTGATCCGGCGGATGGCATCACCGGCGTGCCTGTAAGCACAACCGTCAGCCTGGAATGGAGCCAACCTATGCCCGTGGATACCGATTTCGTGGTCAGTGGGCCTTCTGGGGTGGTAAGTGGCACCTTTGGTTATGATAACCTGAGCTACACGGTGGTTTTCACGCCCACCGAAGCGCTGGAATATGGCGCCTATGCGGTCAGCGCCAGCGGTTTGAAAGATACCGATGGCGACTCGCAGCAGGTTCCCTTCTCGTCTAATTTCGGTGTGGGCTATGTTTTGTACATGCCGCTGATCTTCAAGGATGCAATGCCGTAAATAGACACTTTCATCCCGCATGCGGGTAATATTTTGGGGTGCCTCAGATTTTCGGGGCACCCCATTCGTTTAAGCCGAAAAAGGGGAAAGATCCAGATTTTCGAGAAAGTAGGGCAGCATTTTGCGCCACCAGGGCCAATCGTGGTTGACATCGTACCCCCAAAAATCGACCCAATGTGGAATGTTTTTATTTTCGAGAATCTGGCGCATACGATGGGCATCGGAGATCATTTCTTCTTCCCAGGCACCCTGACCGCAACATAGAATGATATTGCTCTGGCAGTATTGGTCGATGAACCAGGGGTCATTGAGATTGGGTAAATAATGGATCGGTGAATTGAAGTAGACATTCTCATCCATATAATCGCCCACAAACATATTCAGGCGATGCACCCCGCTGATGGCAATGGTGGTATCAAAAATATCGGGGTGGCGAAAGAAGAAGTTTCCCGCATGGTAGCCGCCCATACTGACCCCCGTCGCGATAAATTTTTCTGTGCTGTCATTGCAATGCTGGCGCACAAAAGGCGTGAGTTCTTCCACAATATAACGGTCATAATCCTGATGGCGGCGCGCCCGATCGGCGGGATGTGCCTGAAAATTAGCCCAACTCTGGTTATCGACTGAATCCACACAAAAAAGTTTGATGCGCCCGGATTCGATAAAACTTTCCACGGCCGCGACCATGCCAAAGTTTTCGAAATCGAAAAAACGCCCACCCTGCGCGGGAAAAACGATGACGGGCTTGCCATAATAGCCGTAGACCTTGACTTCCATATCCTGCCCTAAAGCTGGGCTAAACCATTGATGATAATCCGTTTGCATCAGGCCACCTTTTGAATAAACCCGGCAAGTTCATCGATGGTAGGCTGGTCGGTTGTGCGCAGTACGTAGCCATAATTGCCGAGAGCGGGAGCAAAAACGCCATCAATCGGTTGGTGGCTGATGAGTAATTCGCCGCAGCGCGCCAGCACTTCAGCGTGTGAATGCGCGTATTGCCGAAAAGATTTTCGCCCCACATAGGCCGCGTGATAGGAGCGCTCGTAGGTCAGTGAAACCGAACCCGTGACCATCAACTCGGCCCAGGCAGCGTATACATCAATATCATTGGCATAGTTAAACAAATCGGTGGTCAGACCACCCGGCGGGCGCATGTTAACTTCCAGGGCTACCAGGCCACCATCTGGGGTGCGAAAAAACTCCAAATGGAAGAAGCGCCCGCGCACATCAAAAGCTTGGGCAACCCGGCGACCGGCCTCTTCCAAATCAGCGGGGATTTCTCGGTAGGAGTAATAGTACAAATCACCATTACTGTTGACCGTTTCCATCACACCGTGGCTGTAGGCGTGAGCCGTATAAAACGCCAGTTTACCGTCGTAATCGGCCAGCCCATCAAAGGAGAGGATTTGCCCCTGGATAAATTCCTCCATAAAGTAATTCGCCGTCGGCTTGTCAGCAAAGAAAGCGGCTAACTCCTCCGGGTTTTGGATTTTATACGTCCGGGCGGCACCCACCCCTACATCCGGTTTGGCCACCACCGGATAACCGGTTTCAGCAATTAGGGATTCGGCATCCTTCAATTTTCGGACGATCCGCCCGCGGGCCACCGCGATCTCAGCCTTCTGGTAGACCTTCTTCATCTCGGATTTGCGTTTGATCCGATCCATTTGATGGACGCGCAGCCCGAGGATATTGAAATCATCGCGCAGCCGGGCTTCAGTTTCGAGCCAGTATTCGTTATGCGAATCCAAGCGATCAATTTTGCCATAACGGTGCGTGAAATATCCCAAGGCGCGCAGCAGTTGGTCATAGTTGTGCAAATCATCCACGCGGTAATACTCGGTAAGTGCCGCTCGCAACTCGGGGCGCAGTTGATCGTAGGGCAGATCGGCAATGCCTAACACGTTAGCTCCCCAGCGGCGCAAATGCACGCTGAAAGGATAATAATTGGGTGGAAAATGAGGTGATAAAAATACAATGTTCATAATCTCGAACTCCTTTGGCGGAATTAAGGGCATATAATATCACAACTTTTTTGAGCAAAAATAAATAGGAAATGAAACCATTGCTATCCAAAAACCCTCCGTTGTCCCGTCTGAAAACCTTCACGCGCCAATATCCCAACCAATTCTGGCTGATGTTCGCCGGGATGCTGTTGAGTACCATGGGCACCAGCATGATCTGGCCCTTTTTGATGATCTACGTTAGCAGCAAACTTGATCAACCCCTGGTGGTGGCTGCCAGCCTGTTTTCAATCAACTCCCTGGTCAGCCTGGGCGCGGCCTTCATCGCCGGGCCAATCGCCGACCGGGTTGGGCGCAAAGGTGTGCTGGTGGTCAGCCTGATCGGCAACGGGATGATTTACCTATTGATGGGGCAGGCCAGCAGCGTGCTCCACTTTGCCGTGTTGATGTTTTTCTGGGGGATTTTCAACCCGCTCTACCGCGTGGGTGGCGATGCGATGGTGGCTGATCTGGTGGAACCGCGCCAACGGCCGGATGCTTACGCCCTGTTGCGCATGAGCAACAATGCTGGCATTGCGATTGGTCCCGCCATTGGAGGTTTTATCGCGACTTCATCCTACAGCATCGCTTTCATCTGCGCGGCCGCGGGTCTCACCGGTTACGGGCTGCTGCTGCTCTTTTTTGCCCATGAAACGCTACCCGCCAGCCCCGCCGACCGCCCCAAATCCCGCCAGCCCTTTGAGGGTTACGGTACCGTCTTTCACGATAAACAATTTATCACCGCCGTGATTGCCTTCACCTTCGCGCAAATGGCCTCCGTCTCCGTTTGGGTGCTGATGAGCGTTTACGCCAAAACCAATTACGGCCTGCCCGAAAGCCGCTATGGCCTGATTGCTGCCACCAATGCCATCATGGTGATCTTTTTCCAGCTTGCGGTTACCCAGAGAACCAAACGCCATTCGCCTCTGCTGGTAATGGCTGGCGGCACCGCCATCTACGCCGTGGCCAGTGGGAGCGTGTCGTTCCCCACCGGCTTTTGGGGTTTTTGGATTTGCATGGTAGTGATGACCATCGGCGAGTTGATGCTGGTGCCTACTTCCTCTACCTACGCGGCCAATCTGGCCCCCGCCGATATGCGCGGCCGCTATATGAGTATTTATAGCCTGAGTTGGGGCATCGCCTCGGGGATTGCCTCACCCCTGGGCGGTTTTCTCAACGATGCCATCAACCCCCAAGCCATCTGGTATGGGGCGGCCACGATGGGCAGCATTGGCATGGTGATCTTTTTAATGCTTTGGCGTAAACAACCCCGCGCCGAAACTCTGGTAAACTTGACCACTGAATGATGCGCATTTTAGGTATTGACCCCGGAGATAAAAATATCGGCGTGGCCCTCAGCGATCCTACGGGCACCATCGCCAACCCGCTGACGGTTCTTCAGCACGTTTCGCGGCCGATCGACGCCGCCTCGGTAGCCGAATTGGCGCGCGAGCATAGCGCGGGCAAAATCATTGTTGGGCAAGCGCTGGATGTGGATGGCAANNCCGGTGGAATTGTGGGATGAGGGTTACAGCACCCAGGAGGCCCGCGCCGCTCGTATCCAAATGGGGGTGAGTCGCGCCAAACGCCGAGGTCACCTGGATGAATTAGCCGCGACCGTGATTTTGCAAGCCTATTTAGATCATGGATCGCCGCTGGAAAACCGCGGTTCATAAAACCATGAAACGCTATAAGTATTGTTTGCTGCTGTTTTTGATCGCGTTATGCGCCAGCGCAGCCCTGGGGCTGTGGGCGGTTAACGGCATTCCCCAACGGGCAGAGGCCACTTTTGGGCCGCCCTCACCCGCTTTGAGTTCCGGTCAGCGTATTCTTTTTTCGTGGCGGCTGCTACGGGCCGCGGATGATCTCACCACCCCGGTCAATCTTTGGGGTACCGAAATCCCTTTCCAAATCAGCCTGGGAGAATCCCCCACTTCGGTGGCGCAGCGTCTCGAAGATGCCGGTTTGGTGCCTGATGGGGCCGCTTTTCGCAATTTTTTGATTTATGCCGGGTTAGATACCCAGCTTCAGGCCGGAGATTATGCCCTCAGCCCGGCACTGCCCGCTACCGAAATTGCCTATGCGCTCTTAGATGCCACCCCCGCCGAGGTGCCCTTTGCGATTTTGGCCGGATGGCGGCTGGAGGAGATTGCGGAGTCACTGCCGACTTCGGGATTGGCGATTGCCCCGGAAGTTTTTTTGCGGGAGGCCCATGACCGAAATTTGGAGGGGTATCTGCTACCAGGGGTTTATATCATTCCACGTAATGTTTCTACTAAAACTCTGCTGGAGGTGTTAACCGCGGCCTTTGAGCAGGCTGTGACCCCTGAGATGCAAGCCGGGTTTACCAACCAGGGCCTTTCGCTGGATGAAGCTGTGCGGCTGGCCTCGATTGTGCAGCGCGAGACGGTCGTGGTGGACGAGATGCCCCTCATCGCTTCGGTGTTTCTCAACCGTCTGGCACTGGGCATGAAACTAGAATCGGACCCAACCGTGCAATATGCCGTGGGTTACAATGCCGCCCAAAAAACCTGGTGGACCAACCCGCTCTCCCGCGCCGATCTGGCTTTTGATTCAGTTTACAACACTTATCTTTACGCAGGTTTGCCGCCGGGTGCAATTTGTAACCCAAGTTTAGAAGCGCTGCGGGCAGTAGCTTTCCCGGCGCAAACGCCGTATTTCTATTTCCGAGCAGCCTGTGATGGCTCGGGGCAGCACAATTTTGCCGAAACCTATGAGGAACATTTGGGCAATGGGTGTCCATAAGGGGTGCTTCAGTATCAGATGTTCCTGCATCAAGTGCTTTTCCATCGAAAAAAGTTCAAATCACCTATATCCAATCACGAATCACCGAGCATTATGAAATTTGCCATTAATTAACTCAAGTTGCTAGTTGAGTANNATGATCGCCGAGGCCGAAAAACTCCGGCCGGTTGCGGTGCATTTCGATTTCCGGGCAGAAGGTTTAATCCAGCCGGATTGGGCGAGCATTGAAGGTTTTCTCGCACACACCGAAACCGCCTATGTTAACATCCATTTGGGGGTTAGACCGACCGAAATGCCGCAGCAGCCCATCAACTCGCCGCCAACGCCTCAACAACAAGAGGAAGTGATTGAGGTGATGCTGGCAAATCTCCAAACTTTGACATCCTACTTTGGTGCAGAACGCGTGATTGCCGAAAATATCCCCTTTCGCTTGAACGAAAATTCGGAAATCTGGGCTATCGTCGAGCCGGAGGTCATTTCGG
>DOTA01000139.1 GCA_003513015.1 Chloroflexota bacterium | reverse complement strand
CCGCTAGCAGGATAATTTGGATCGATCTTTTCATCGCATGCCCCAGCGATGGCCCAAAAAATCGCGTAGACCTTGTAGCATGGCAGCTCGATGCGGGCGCATCGAGCGCCATTGGGGTTTGATCGTCCAACTTGTGAGGGTGCGAGTGATTTGCCAGCTTGTTTGCGCCCAAACTCGGATGGGTGCATGATGCTTCGATAACATCAGCAGCCGATTGCGGGTGCTGTAGTAGGTCACGGAGGGGTTGGGCGTGTAATCACGCTGCACGCCTTTGTGCCAGAGTTTGGCTTGCGGCACCATCAAAATGCGCCAGCCAGCTTTGCGGCTGCGCAAACACCATTCGGTTTCTTCCCAATAGTAAAAAAAACGGGCATCCAATGCGCCTACCTGTTCGATGACGGCGCGCCGCACCAGGATGGCGCAGCCTGAAATCCATTCCACGGCTTGGGGGTGCGGGAACTGCCCAAGGTCCGGTTCGTTTTGCCCTAAATGGCGGGATTGCCAATCGGGGCCGAGCATCCCCCCGGCGGATTGGATCACTTCGGGTTCGTTGTGATGGTAAACCAACGGGCCGACGATCCCAATTTGGGGGTCAGATTCACCCATCTCTACCAGACGTTCCAAACAGTCATTTGCCAAAATGGTATCTTCGTTGAGCACAAAGACCCAATCGGCTCCTTTGTCGATAGCAGCCTCAATGCCCACGTTGTTGTTGCCCGCGTAACCGAGGTTTTCCGTCAAGCTGATGATTTCTACCTGGGGGAAGGCCTCTCGGATAGCTTCAACTGAGCCATCGGTAGAGGCGTTGTCGAGCACGATGACAGCCTGGTTTGGGTAGGTGTTCTTTTCGAGCGAGGCCAGGGCCTCCAGTGTGTCCGTGCGGCGGTTGGTGTTCAGGATAACGGTGATAACGTAGGGTTGGGGCATGAGTTTTGGGATGGTAGATTATTTTGTTACCCAGGCAGAGGGCAGGTTTTTCAACACTTCGATGTTTTTGAATTCGCTGCTTTGGCGAGCGCCATGTTCTTTAACCCAGGCAGCCATGCGGGTGAGACCATCTTCCAGAGTGACCAGTTGGCGGGGGCCGAAGACCCTATGCTCTTTTTCGTGCGAGGAATAAGCGTGTTTGACTTCGTTACGGGCGGGCACGTGCACAAGGTTGGGTTCCACACCCATCGCTCGCGAGACGGCCTCGGTGAGTTGGTTGACGGTGTAGGGTTTTTCGGCGCCCACGTTAAAAATTTGGTTGTAGGCTTCTGGGATCGCCACCGAATCGGCAATGATGGGGGCCACATCGCCGATGTAGCTGAAAGCCCGGCTTTGTTCGCCATCGCCGAAGATGGTCATGGGTTTATCTTGCAGGATTTGGTTCATGAAAATTCCCACCACATTGCGGTAGCGATCGCCGATGTTTTGGCGCTCGCCGTAGACATTGTGCGGCCGGAAGATGATGTAATTGAGGCCAAACATCTCTTTGCAAACCTTGAGTTCCTGCTCAACGGCTAATTTGGCAATCCCGTAGGAGTCTTCGGGGTGCGGGGTGGTTTTCTCGGTCATGGGGAGTTCAGGGCTGGCTCCGTAAACGGCAATGGAGGAGGTAAAAACAAAGCATTTTACGTTGGTGTTGATGGCGGCGTTGATCAGATTGACGCTGCCGATCAGGTTATTGTTGTAATTGAAGCGTTTGATGAAGTGGCTCAATCCTTCGGCGGCGTAGGCCGCTAAGTGGAACACGAAATCGAATTTCTCCTGTGCGAACAAGTTGTTAACCAGAGATACATCGTTAATGCTGCCTTCCACAAACTTAGCGCCGTTCACCACATTGTCGGTGAAGCCGCCGCTCAAATCGTCGAGTACGGTGACTTGGTGGCCGCGTTGGAGCAATTCTTCTGTAACGTGAGAACCGATGAAACCGGCACCGCCGGTCACGAGGGTGTTAGACATGGTTTTACCTCCGAAGGTCTTTTCTGTTTTTTAGCCAAAAATATAGGCGTAAAAGCGGCGTGCGGGCGAATGTTCTACGATTTTCATCAAGAGCAGGGGTACGCCGATCCCCAGGATCAATAAAATCGGTTGGAACAAAATTTGCACGCCCAAAATCCAGGGGGTCAGATGGTACATTCCCCGGGAAGCATATTGGAGTACCGGAGAATGAGCCAGGTAAACCCCAAAAGATTTCGGCCCCAGCGCGTTGATACGTTTTGAAGGCGGAATCGGGAACCACTCAAATGCCAGAAAACAGAGCAAAAACATGAGTGAATAGAGTTCATTTATCAAGGTGCGTTGGTGAGCTAACCATCCAACCTCCGATGCGTGAAGAATTACTTCCCATTCAAACATCCCGATGGGGATTAACACGATTAATAATCCCAGAAACACCCATTTATATTTATCCAGCCATTTTTTCATGGATGGCAAGTTAAACTTTACGGTAATGCCGAAGACATACCAAAAAATATGTCCCGGGAAAAACCAGCTCGCGGTGAAGATTTGCAGCAAATTCGAGGAGGGGAGATTAACGCCAAGGAGTTCTACGTATTTGATGGTTTGCACTGAAAATTGAAGGATCGCTGCGATGATCAAAAGCGCGCGCACATGGGTTCGAGCGAAACGGATTAAAAATGGTGAGAGTAGATATAACTGGATGATTAGTGGAACGTAATAATAGGGTGGGGCGGCCTTTCCGAAGACGATTTCTTGAAAAAGTCGGGCGGGCGTATAGAGTTGTCCTGCCAAAACATTTGTAACAATGATTGCTCCTGTCCAGAGCAGGTAAGGAATTGCCAGATTTTTTATGCGGGTGCCAATAACTTTCCAACTTACCGTTAATTGGTCGCGCCCAGTGGCAAAAGCGGTGAAAAAACCTGAAACAAACAGGAAGGCCGGAATGCTAAAAATAATCAGTTGAACGACAAGCCGCAACCCGTAATAGGGGATGCTCCCCATTTGGCTGAAATCGGGAACGGTGACGGCCGCATATCGATCTGTCCACCAAAACATGGCCGTGAATCCCCAGCCGGAGGCGTGGTAGAGCACCGCGCCGATGACGGCTAATCCATTCAGAAGTAGTAAACGTCGCACCATACGTTGGTAAATGCCTTTGTAACTAAGGACAGGCAGTTCCCGCTCCCTTCATAACTGTATCGGGAGTGTTTCGCAGAACTGCCTGTCCTGTGATGGGTGAATTTAGTCGAGCGGAATCGAGGTCAGATGCTGCTTAAATATGTGCGAATCGGTTTCTTCAACCTTCTGGATGTAGTCTCGCATGGCTTGCAGTACAGGCACTTCCTGTCGGTCGAAGACTTCACCCTGGAGGAGTTGTAAGACTTCCAGGCGATGTTGTTTTGATTGGATGAAGTGCGTGAAGAGGGGCAGCAGCTTGTAATACAGACGAATGAACTCATACCAAACCTGCACGCCACCGCGCAAGGTGTCTTCATATGGCTGAAAAGCCTCAGCGCTCAAATCGCCAGTTTCCAAAGCCTTAACGATCTCTCGGGCGGCATATTTTGCGCTATAGAGGGCCACACTGACCCCGGATGAGAAGATCGGATCAACAAAACGGGCGGCATCGCCAACCATCAGATAGCCGCTGCCGACAAATTTTTCCATACTATAGCTGTAATCGCCTTCACGTTTGAATTCATTGATACGGCGGGCATTGCGCATGGCTTTTGCCAAATCGGGATTCATTTGAGTATGTTTCTCGAAATACTCCTCCAGCCCTGCTTTGGATTGCATGAAGACTTCTTTCTCGACCACCACACCTACGGAGGTAATCTTGTCCGTGATCGGAATATGCCAAACCCAGCCGCGCTCCACCGGCAAAAAGTAGATGTGAATATATTCGCGGGATGGCCCCTCGCCGCGGTCTAAATCCTCAAACCAGGCGTGAACCGCGTATTGGTTGAAGATCGGGTCTTTCTTTTTGAGATTCAACTGCCGCCCCAAAACTGTGCCGCGCCCGCTGGCATCGACCACCACTTTGCAATGGAAATCAACATCCTGGTTATCGAGGTTGACGCGTACCCCCACAGCTTGTTCACCTTCGAAGAGAACTTGCTTTACAGGTACGCCTTCGTAAACCTTGGTTCCCAATTTCTCGGCGTGTTTTAGCAGGAGTTGGTCAAACTTACTGCGATTCACATGATAGGTGTATTCTTGTCCAATGCCTTCTTGGGGGAATTCGCGAAACTCAATTGAGAACTCGTTGCCAGTAGGGGCGTGCCACGAGGCACCAAATTTGTGAACAAACCCCTCGCTTTCCATGGTTTCTAGAAATCCAATTTCTTTGAAGACGCGGGTTGTTGAAGTTACCAGTGATTCACCCACATGCTCCCGAGGAAAAATGCTCCCCTCGAAAATTGTATTGCTAATTCCGGCTCTTGACAGATAGCTGCCTAATGCCGAACCGGCGGGGCCTCCGCCAATGATGATTACATCACTCATTTTGTATCTCCTTGTGTGGCGATGAATACTTTGATGTTGTCAGATTAAATTTTTTAGTCCAGCGGAATTGAAGAAAGATGCTGTTTGAAAATATGTGAATCGGTCTCTTCAACCTTCTGAATATAGTCGCGCATAGCTTGAAGAACGGGAACCTCTTCGCGGTCGAAGACCTCGCCTTGCAGTAGGCGATGCACTTGCTCGCGATGTGTTTTCGATTGGATGAAGTGCGTAAACAGCGGTAGCAGCTTGTAGTATAGGCGGATAAATTCGTACCAAACCTGCACGCCGCCGCGCAGCCGTGTTTCATAAGGCTCGAATGCTACGGCGCTGAAATCCCCGGTCTCGAGAGCTTTAATGATATGTTCGGAGGCGAACTTAGCGCTGTATAGCGCAATACTAATTCCCGATGAGAATATTGGGTCGACAAAGCGAGCGGCATCGCCAATGATCACATATCCATCGCCCACGAATTTATCCATGCTGTAGCTGTAATCGCCTTCGCGCTTGAATTCGTTGATGCGCCGCGCATTTTTAATGGCCCGCGCCAGATCGGGGTTCATCATCGTATGTTTATTAAAAAACTCTGATAGATCAGCTTTCGATTGTTTGAAAACTTCTTTCTCGATCACTACACCAATTGAGGTAACTCGATCGTTGATCGGGATTTGCCAGACCCAGCCGCGTTCCACCGGCAAAAAGTAAATGTGGATGTATTCATGGGAGGGGCCGGTACCCCGGTCTACGCCCTCGAACCAGGCATGGATGGCATACTGGTCAAAGATGGGATCTTTCTTTTTGAGATTTAACTGTCGCCCTAAAAGAGTTCCGCGCCCGCTGGCATCGACCACCACTTTGCAAGGGAAATCGGTATCCTGACCATCCAGGTTGACGCGCACGCCCACGGCTTGTTCACCCTCGAATAAAACTTGTTTAACCGGCACACCTTGGTAGACCTTCGAGCCGAGTTTTTCGGCGTGCTGCAACAGCAAGTGATCAAACTTGCTGCGCTCCACATGATAGGTGTAATCCTGGTGGATGCCTTCTTGGGGAAATTCTTTAAACACGACTGAAAATTCATTGCCCGTGGGTGGGTGCCAGGACGCGCCATATTTGTGCGTAAAACCCTCACGTTCCATGGTTTCGAGAAAATTAATATCACCCAGGACGCGCGTTGTTGAAGTTACCAGGGATTCCCCTACATGCTCCCGGGGGAAATGGCTGCCTTCAAAAATTGTATTGCTGATTCCGGCCATCGAAAGATAACTACCCATTGCGGCCCCGGCTGGACCACCACCAATGATAATTACGTCACTCATTTTGAGTCTCCTGATTTACTGATAAGTAGAAGAAATATATAGATGATTTATCCGAACAAGTATTGATAAAATCTGCGTGCTGGAGATCGGTTCACAATCTCCATGAAGATAACCGGAACACCCAACCCGAGGATGATCATAATGGGTTGGAAAATAATCTGGTAACCCAGAATTGCGGGAGCGAAGTGATAAATGCCGCGGGCGGCAAAGGTCATCACCGGAGAATGGATTAAATAAATCCCATACGATTTGCTCCCAAGATCGGCGATTTGTTTTGAAAATGGGATGGATGCTATTTGATCGAAAGCCAAAAAACTCAAGATAACGGCCAGGGTATAAACTGAGTCTAGCAAAGTTTCGCGGGGGTCCATCCATTGTTGCCCTGAGATGTGCAGGTAAAACTCCCATTCGAGCACGCCAAGGGGCAGTAAAACCACTGCAAGAGTGAGCCAAACCCATTTAACGCGCTCCAACCATAATTTGAGTTCGGTCAGATGAAAACCAACCACAACACCTAGGGTAAACCAGAATAATCTGGATAGGAACAACCATTTAGGGATCAAGGTTGACAGCGTTTGCACCATCGGTTGATCAAATCCTAAAATTGCCGGGTAATAAGTTAATTGCACCGCAATTTGGATGATCCCAGTGACGATTAACAAGGGCAGCCAATGTTTCTTTGCCAAGGGGATGATGAGTGGTGATAGCAAATAGTATTGAATTAATAGGGGCACATAGTAATACGCCGGATTCGCTTGCCCGGTTAATAGCATCTTCAGATATTTATCCGGACTATAGATGGTCCCCTGAAGGAGCAAACCAAAGATGAGCGCCCCAGACCAAATGAGATATGGGATAGCCATCTTTTTGATCCTGGCCCAAATGGTTGCCCAGGCCATATTCGAGTGCGTGCGCCCCGTAGCGAAGGCCACAAAAAACCCGGAAACAAACAAAAAACTTGGAACCGCAAAAACCACCAGTTGTTCTATCGTTTGGAGCACATAATAAGCGATGCTGCCCAACTGATCGAAATCGGTTGCAGCCGCAGGCATGTATTGGTGTGCCCACGAAAACATGGCTACGAAACCCCATCCGGCCGCGTGAAACAGAATTACGCAAATAACCGAAATCCCGTTTAGGAGTAAAAGTCGTTTAAACATCTGTTGGTCTGTATTTGGGTTAAGACTTCCGAAGATTGAACCAAAGTTCGGAAGTCTTAACGAATTTTCGGCCTGTTTATTGGTTGGCCTTGAGATAATTTGTAAGCGCTTCGATGCTGACGAAGTTTTCGAAAACCACATCTTCGTCGGGTACCTGATAGCCGAAGCGATCTTCGATAAAGGCTACCATCTGTAAGATGCCCAACGAATCTAAAATACCGGCGCTGAGCAAATCGTCTTCGGGCTTAATTTCCATCTTGCGCCCTTTGAGCAATTCTTCTTTCACATAGTCGGTCAAAATTGTTTGTGTATCCATTTTATCCTCCAGAAAATATGTTTAGATGCGTTGTATGTTTACAACGCTTTTACAATCCCTTTGCTGCTACTTCCCCGTCTGCGATCGAGCTTCGGCTTGCGCTTGCAACTCTCGCCGGTTGATCTTGCCCGTAGATGTTCTCGGAAAAGCCTCCAACACATCAATGTTTACCGGCACAGCATACGAGGGTAACTGCTTGCCAATATGCTCCATCAACCCCGCGGTCGATACCTCCATGCCCGACTTTGCCACCACCGCAGCCTCGATCAAATTACTGCCCTGCCCATCCGGGATCGGGTAAAC
>DOTA01000366.1 GCA_003513015.1 Chloroflexota bacterium | reverse complement strand
TGAATGATGGGGCAGTCTATTGAAGACTGCCCCCTTTATCGAAAAAAACTTAAAAGCCGAAAACCAAGCTTTGGAGCCGGGATCAACCCTGAACGTTCCCCTGCGCTGCCGCCAGTAAACGGTGTAATTCCAGCAAAACCTGATTTTGAGCTTCCAACTGTTCCATAATCGTTCTAATCTCAACTTCCGCTTTCTGGTTGACCACATAGTCATTATGGGCCTCCAGACGATCTTTGACAGCCTGTCGGTTTTGGCTCATCATAATCATCGGGGCGGTATAAGCCGCCTGGGTGGAGAGTAGCAGGTTCATCAAAATGAAGGGATAGGGGTCCCAATGTTTGATAAAAGCGGTCACATTGAGAAAGATCCAGATTGAAAAGAAGATTGTCTGAATAATGATGAATCTCCACGAACCGATGGTTTTCGCGATCCAATCCGAGGCGCGTTGCCCAGGGGTGATTTGCTCATCAAAAAGCTCATTGACATTGCGGATGGGAGCATGCAAGTGAAAACGGGTTTCTGGGAAGGTGAATTTGCGCATAATTAGGCCTCTTTTCGTTACAATTGAATTGACGCCCCTAAAAACAGGAGTAGAATAGCCGGTCGTGTCACTCGCACGTTGATAAAGGCGTTTTGTTGCCTGACAATTCTACAACATATTAGAGAAGGTATATCTATGAACGACGATTCAAAAACAAATGACTCGCGGTCTTTCTTTGACCGCCTGATTGGCCCCCCCCTGGAAACGGCCGCGGCACCGCACCAGGCGATCAGCAAACGCGTGGGGCTGGCTGTTTTCGCCTCCGATGCGCTCTCCTCCACGGCCTATGCCACCGAAGAAATTTTGGTGGTATTGGCTTTTGCCGGATCAACCTATTTTGGGCTTTCGATCCCCATCGCGATTGCGATTGCCATCTTGCTAGGCATTGTGACCATCTCTTACCGGCAAACCATCCACGCCTACCCCAACGGCGGCGGGGCTTATATCGTTTCGCGTGATAACTTTGGCGAAAAAGTGGCCCAGGTGGCCGCAGCCGCCCTGCTCTCAGATTATGTGCTGACAGTAGCGGTTTCGATCTCCTCCGGGGTGGCGCAAATCGTTTCAGCGTTCCCGCATCTCGACCGCTTCCGCGTAGAGATTGCCCTGAGTTTGCTGTTGATCATGACCATCGTCAATATGCGCGGTGTCAAGGAATCGGGCAAAGCCTTCGCCATCCCCACTTACTTTTTCTTGGGCACCATCATCTTCACGGTCTTGGTAGGCTTCTTCCGCTGGGCCACCGGCACGCTTTCACCCCTGACCGATGTGGAAGCTGTGATCCACACGACGTTGGAGCCGCTTTCGGTCTTCTTGGTGCTGCGGGCTTTCTCCTCGGGTTGTACGGCCCTCACGGGGGTAGAGGCCATCTCAAACGGCATCCCGGCCTTTGAGAACCCCAAACCCCGCAACGCCGCCACCACCCTGACCTGGATGAGCGGCATCCTGGGCTTCGTCTTCTTGGGCATTACCTTACTGGCCCACCAAATCAACGCCCAACCCTCCGAAGTCGAAACCGTGATTTCGCAGTTAGGCCGGGCCATCTATGGCGAAGGGCTGGGGCAGGTCTGGCTGCTGGCCGCCACCACCTTGATCTTGATTATGGCCGCTAACACCAGCTTCGCCGATTTCCCCCGCCTGGGCGCACTGGCCGCGGGCGATGGCTTTTTGCCCCGGCAAATGACCTACCGAGGTTCGCGGCTGGTTTTCTCGTGGGGCATTATCATTCTGGCGGTCTTCGCCGGTCTTTTGCTGGTGGTTTTCGACTCCAGCACCTCGCGCCTGATTCCGCTGTACGCCATCGGCGTTTTCCTGAGTTTCACACTCTCGCAAACCGGCATGGTAATCCGCTGGCGCAAAATTGGCCGTCTGAAACCCGGCGAAACCAGCGAAACCCCGCACGGCACCCACCTGGAACACGACCGGCAATGGCGCGGAAAAATGATCCTGAGCGGCTTCGGCGGCGCGATGACTTTCGTGGTGATGGTGGTTTTCGCCGTGACCAAGTTTGCCCAAGGAGCCTGGATTGTGGTGATTTTGATCCCCGCCCTGGTAGTGCTCTTCAGCGGCATTCACCGTCATTACCAGCGCGTGGCCGATACCCTGCGCTTGCGCGGCCTGAAAATCAAACCGCAAGCCAGCCCCATGCACACCATCTTGCTGGTGGATGATGTGCATGCCGGAACCTTGCGACTGGTGAACTTCGCCGAATCGCTGGGCAACCCCTGGGAAGCCGTGCATATCGAAATCGATCCGGATAAGACCGCCATGGTGCAAAGGAAGTGGAAACAGCGCATCCGCATTGGACCGCTCAAAGTTCTACCTTCCCCCTATCGCTCTATCACGACACCGCTGCGGGATTACATTCTGGAACTGCGCCAAGAGAACCCGCGCCAGTTCATCCACCTGCTGATGGGGCAGTTGGCCATGCCCAACGCCTGGGAACAGGCCCTGCACCGCAACACCAACTTGCTGATCGACCTGGTGCTGCGCGATATGGAACGCGTCGTCGTCACCAGTGTGCCCTACCAGATTGATCAAGCCAGGAAGTACGCCGACCGCATCCGCCAGGAACTCAACTTGCCGCCCAATGCCCCTCTGCCCATCTGGGAGGATGATGAAGCGCCCGCAGACAATGGACAACCGGCGAAAGAAGAAAATGCCGAGGATTAGGTAACTGAGAATTTGGGAAATCGGGTAACAGAGTGGTCTGTTACCCGATTTCTTTTTCCCCCCAGGAGGATGCCATGCGCTACCCCCAAAACAACCCCTACCGACAATTTAGCGATCTTTCCGGGTTGTGGGATTTTCGCTTCGATCCCACAGACCAGGGCCTGGCCCAAAACTGGGGCGCATGCTTTGCGCAGCGCTGGCACGCCCAGCCGCCGGAGATGTTTTCGGAGGAGTATCAGGTGGAATTCCTGCGCCAAACCCTGGAGGTGCTGGAGCGCCTGCCTTTTGTGATGGGGGCGCATGTGTGGAATTTGTGCGATTTCAAAACCAGCCAGGCCGTCAACCGGGCGGGGGCCATCAACTATAAGGAGGTGTTCACCCGCGAGCGGCGGCCGAAAATGGCGGCGCACTTTTTGCGGGAAAGGTGGGGGGAGGAGTAGGGGGTTAGG
>DOTA01000384.1 GCA_003513015.1 Chloroflexota bacterium | reverse complement strand
CCACTCTTTAAGATGGCAGCATTATAACACCCAAACAATCATCACCCAACTCATCAGGTTTTGAGTTCAATCGTTTGAACAGCTAAGTCAGCACCACTCGCATGGGAGGTGCTGACTTAGCTGCGATCTTGTTTAGATTCGCACACGTTCCCATAATTTAGGGAAAAGCACCGCTGCTTCTGCCAATTACCGGATATCCAAATCTGATTCCGTTTATGCCGATTGCCGCATTACTTTTTTGATTGGTTGGGCTGACCCGATCTCGTGCATCAGTATGGTGAAACCACAAAAATCAACTTGACGCTATTATCCCTGTATGATAAACTAATCGCCGCTCGGGGGCGTGGTGTAGTGGTCTAACATGCGGCCCTGTCAAGGCCGAGATCGCGGGTTCAACTCCCGTCGTCCCCGCCAGAAGTAAAATACGCCACACAGAGACAAAGACCTGAAGATATCGCAAGATGTGTTCAGGTCTTTGTGGTTTAAGCCCCAATGGAAGAGAGCCTATGGATAAATTCATTTACCCTAAGGAGAAAACCTGGAATACAAAAGTTCCGCAGAGCGCTTACTTACTCTGGATCACTGAAATGGAGGCTAGTGAATTCAAGGCGCTTCACTCTTTTGTAAAAACATTACCGAACTGGCAGCAGCAAAGTCTCAACTATTTTGTTGGCTGCCACAACCACGGCTTCGCAGAAAGTGTTGATCTCAAAATCAATATGCTCAACCGCCATGGGTATGGCTACCACAATTTCAATCCGATCCGTTTGCATGTTTACCTGCTTCCCACTAATTACGGCAGAGCTGTTTTAATGAATTTATGTTCAACATTGCTTACTTCTGAACAGTTACAAAATGCGTTAATATATCAGTATATTTAGGATAAATATCATACAAATTATTGACAGTGCTGAATCCCGATGGTATACTCATCCGTAATAAAAGTGAGTTATTTCTAGTAATTTAAATAAAAACTATGACCAGCACACGTGATAACGTTCTCCGAACATTACTGACCCGCCAGCGCTGCACAATTAACGAATTGGCAGATGCGGTAGGAATTAACCCAATTTCAGTGCGGCACCATGTTACGAAATTAGAGGCCGAGGGCCTGGTAACTTCTGAAGAAGAACGCCATGGAGTCGGTCGACCTCGCCGTTTGTATTTCCTCACTGAAAAAGGGATGGAAAAGTTCCCCACCCGCTATCTGCGCCTGACCGTCCGCTTACTTGAACAGCTCAAAGAGACTCTCCCAGAAGCAATGGTTGATAAACTTTTTGCTCAGGTAGCAGATGATCTAGTTGCTGATTACACATCTGAGCTTGAATTGGAGGGGATTCCCATCGAAGAGCGCCTCGATATCGTCAGAGATTTACTCAAAGTCGAGGGCTTCACCATGGAATGGGATCGCCAGGAGGATGGCTACCATATTCGAGAGGTCAACTGCCCTTATTTTCACGTTGGACAGAATCATCCCGAAGTTTGTGCTGTTGATCAGAACCTGATTTCAAATGTACTCAACGTTCCTGTAGAAAAAATAAAATGCATTTTAAATGGGGATGCGCTTTGCACCTACATCGTACCTACCACCCCCGCTTCGGAGAAGGAAGTATGAGCATCACACGCCCACGTCCAAAATGGAATATTGAGAAAACCAACCCAGAACTGATCGAAGCTCTCGATACCGCTTTTCGTGAAATCCTTGATCCCGAAGTAGGACTAAATGTAATGGAATTAGGGCTAATCCGAGATGTGATTGTCAACGATAAACAGGGGCATGTTCGCATGATGATGACCACCCCTTTTTGCCCCTATGCTCCAGCCCTATTAGAAAGCGCTCGTACCAAAGCTGAAGGCGTGCTCGAACGTAGTACCACCATCGAATTCGTAATGGACCCCTGGGATCCATCCTTCATGGAAGAAGGGGTCGGAGCTGATTGGGGTTTCTTCTAACCAAAAAGGCGGGTTTCCCCCGCCTTTTTATTTCCTCTTTGCAAAATCAATGCTTTGTGATATGCTTGCGATCCAGCCACGCCCAAACGTGGCTGTCTTTCCGCCTCTGGCACATTCGCGGTGACCAGGGGTAATCCCGTGGAAAGGAGGCATAAATTATGCGCGAATATGAGCTCATCTTCATTGTCCACCCAGACCTGGACGAAACCGCCACAAATGAAGTGGTGGACCGGGTGAAAGGTTGGATCACCGAAGCTGGGGGCACCATCAGCAAGACCACACCCTGGGGAAAACGCAAACTGGCATACCCAATCCGCAAACAAAATGAAGGCCAGTACTTCTTCCTACTTGTTCAGATGACCCCATCAATCGTTGTCGATATTGAACGCAACCTGCGTTTCTTAGAACCGGTGATGCGTTTCCTGATCACCGTTGTTGAATAAGACTACAGGAGTCAAATATCATGAGTCGAGGCTTGAATAAAGTTATGATTATCGGCCGCCTGGGAAGAGATCCAGAGATGCGTTACACACCCTCTGGTCGTCCGGTAACAACCTTCAGTGTTGCTACCAGCCGCAATTGGAACACATCCGATGGCGAGCGGCGGACAGAAACTGAATGGTTCAATATTGTTGCTTGGGGCAGCTTGGCCGAAATCTGCAATCAGTATCTGCTAAAAGGGCAGCAAGTTTATATTGAAGGCCGACTACAATCTCGTAACTGGGAAGACCCAGATGGGAAGAAACATACTTCCATCGAAATTGTTGCCAGTGAGATGATCATGTTAGGTGATCGTCGCTCTCCAGATGAACAAGCTGATGATGCACCTGAAGAGGATGAATTTCCCTTCTAAAGCTAACACTCAACCATTGAAAATCAAATAAAGTAAACACAAACACGAGGAGTTAACCGTGAGCGATTACAATTCTTATGGGGGAGGCCGTCGCGGTGGAAGTCGAGATAGTCGAGATAACCGCAATAGCCGAGACAACCGAGACAGCCGCGATGACCGCGATGGTCGGGATGGTCGGGATGGGCGCGATGGCTCAGTTGGCCGTCGAAGTTTTTACACCCGACCTCGAACCTGTTCCTTCTGTGATGATAAATCACAGAAAATTGATTACAAAGATTACGATATGCTGCGCCGCTATGTCCACGAAGACGGCAAGATCCGCCCCCGTCGCCAAACAGGAAGCTGCGCCAAGCACCAACGCAAACTAACCCAAGCGATTAAACGGGCTCGCCATTTAGCATTATTACCTTTCTCTGGCGAAGTACTACGCTAAACATGCCCAACAAGGCAAAGGGGCATAGAGTCTCTCCGGCTCTATGCCCCACTTTTTATGCCCAATCCGGTTACAAATTGCGCCTCTTACCAAAACAAGCAGCACAATTAGTAACCGGGGCATTATATATCTCAATCGAGGTAACAACATGGCAAAACGTGAAAAGCAAAGAGTAGTCAGCAAAAAACACATGGCTCGCCAGGAACGCGAGGCCCTCCAGATACGCTATCTCACCTATGGCAGCATAGCCATCCTGGCGATTGTCGTTTTTCTGGTTGGCTATGCCCTGGTTAGCGCATACATCATCACACCCAACCAACCAGTTGCCACCGTTAATGGAGAGAAAATCTCGGCTAAAGCCTATCAAGCCCGCGTAAAATTTGACCGCTATCAACTCATCAACCAGATGATCAGTACCGCAAACCTGATGCAAAGCTTTGGTAGCGACGAGAACACGCTAGCCTATTTCCAAAATAGCATTGATCAGATTCGCAACCAATTGACGCCCGAAATTCATGGTCAAAGCATCATCGATGTGATGGTTAACGATACACTCATCCGTCAAGAAGCTGAGAAGCGCGGGATCACCGTGAGTGATGCTGAAATCGACAAATTTATCCAGGATGCCTACGGTTTTTACCCGGATGGAACTCCCACCCCGGCACCCACAAGTGCTTCCGTTCCCACATCGACTCTCAGCCCCATGCAGATGACCCTAGTGGCCCCGGCCGCAACCGCGGTCATCAGCCCTACCGCTGTTTTCACCCCTACCGAAGTTGCCCCAACCCCAACCCAAGCTCCTGAAGCAGTTCCCACCGAGGTTTTGCCCACCCCAACCGCTTACACTGAGGATCTCTTTCAGGAAAATTATCAAAACTCGCTTACTTCTTACCAACAAACCATCGGTTTAACCGAAGAAGAATTCCGCGCCATCGTCTCCACCGAAGTCTGGCGCAACAAACTCTTCGATGAAATCACCAAAGATGTTCCCAAAGAGGCGCAACAGATTTGGGCTCGCCACATTTTGGTTGCAACCGAAGAAGAAGCTCAAGCTGCTATTGTTCGTTTGGATGCTGGCGAAGATTTTGCTGCTCTGGCTCAAGAGCTATCCACCGATACCGGCAGCGCCGCCAATGGCGGTGATCTAGGCTGGTTTGGACAGGGAAAAATGGTTCCCGAATTTGAACAAGCTGCCTTTGCACTAGAAATTGGCCAAATTAGTGCCCCGGTAGCCTCAAGCTACGGCTACCACATCATCCAGGTCTTAGGTAAAGAAATCCGCCCTCTCGATAGCGCCACCTTCCAGCAAAAACAACAAACCGTTTTCGATGATTGGCTGACTGCCGAGCGCGCAGGCGCTGACATACAAATTTACGATTCTTGGGGTGAAGTTTACCCTGAAACTCCGCTCATCCCGGATGGGCTATAAACTTGAACCTTACAAAAAAGGCGAGCTGCACAGCTCGCCTTTTTTATTATTTTGGTAACTGCTCAGCCTTCTGGCGCAGAGCACACTGAACTTCGTTGAAGTGTGCAAAAACAGGCACCACAACATCCTTCTACAGGCTCAGAATGCAGCAAAACGATCCTGGCCTAAGCAGTTACTTAATATGTAACCTTTTTGCGAGTCCCGCATCCAAAGCAAGGTGCAAGTTGCCAATAAGATTACATCGCACCCTCAAATTTGAATCATACCCGGAGAAATCACATGCCCATCTATGAATTCGATTGCCACGATTGCGGAGATCAATTTGAAGCACTTGTGTTCAGCATTAACAAAGTTCAAAAGGTGACCTGCCCTCAGTGTCAGAGCGGCAACATCAAAAAGAAAGTATCCACCTTCGCTGTCAAAGGGAATTCTGGAAGTGGCAGCAGTGCTTCATCTTTCAGCAGCAGTGCCGCCTCTTGCTCAACCGGCAGCACCTGAGGGTTCTAACTGCCCCGGCCGTGTGCCGGTTCAGCCAAAATCAATCCTTAACGAAAAAACGTGAAAGCGAGAGTCTGCTTTCACGTTTTGCATTTTCAAGTTTAAGTCTTATTTCACCACATCGCCCACTTCATCCAACTTCAAACTGATCACCTGGCTGGCCGAATCGCGCCCCATTGTGACCCCATAGATCACCTCGGCAGCCTGCACCGTGTTGCGGTTATGCGTGATCACAATAAATTGGGTGTTCTGTGAAAGTTCGCGCAGCAAATCCCGGAAACGGCCCACATTGGCCTCATCCAGCATAGCATCCACCTCGTCCAGCACGCAGAAGGGGGTGGGCGAAACCTTTAGCAGCGAGAATACCAACGCCGTGGCCGTCAGACTGCGCTCACCACCCGAAAGCAGCGATAATCCCTGGGTGCGGCGTCCCGGCAAGCGAGCCTCAATATCAATCCCCGATTCGGTCAAATCTTCCGGGTCAGTCAACACCAAACGGGCTGTGCCACCTCCAAAAAGCCGGGTAAATATCTGGCGAAATTCTGCCGCAACTGCCTCAAAGGTGCGGCGAAACTCGCGCTCCATCAGCAAATCCAATTCAGCGATCACCTCTTTGATGTCAGCTTCCGCCTTGTGCAAATCGGCCACCTGCTCGGTCATAAAGGCGAAACGCTCGCTGACTTCCTGGTACTCCGCTTGGGCCTCGGGGTTGATTGCGCCCATGCGCCGCAATTGCGCCCGCTGGCGCTGGATGGTTTCTTCCAGGCCTTCGGGCAATTCGGTTACCATGGGCAATTGCTCTACCAAATCACCCAGCGGCAACGGCGTTGGCCCCGAAACATCCTCCGCATACTCAAAATTGACCAGCCCAAAATCATCCTCGATGCGTCCTCGCAAAGCCTCCAGGCGCTCCTGCATACGATTGAAAGCCACCTGCGCCTGTGAATTGCGTCGCTCGGCCAGCGTGAGCGCCTGCCGGGCCTTGCCCTCCGCCTGACGCATCCCATCCCGGGCCTTCTCAACCTGCTCCAATTCTTTCTCGGTCGGATCAATCAACGCCTGCAACTGCTCAATTTGCCCCACCAAAACGCCTTCCTGGCCGCGCAACTCCACCATGCGATCTTCCAAATCATCCAGGCCGCGCCCGAAAGATGATCTGCGCCCCTCTAAAGATTGTTGCGCCTGCGCCGCCTCATTAAGAGCCACCTGTCGCTCTCGTTGGCGAGTTTGTGCATCCGCAAGAGCGCGCTCAGCCACCGCGGTTTGTGTGCTCCAATGGCTCAGTTGGCGTTGAAAATCTTCAATGGAAAGATCCGCCAAGGCGGATTGGCGCTCCCGCAGATTTTGCTGGGCCTGAGAAATCTCCGTTCCCAAACGGGAAAGCGTCTCTGACATTTCGGTTGCTTCCGCTTCTCCTTTTTTTATCTCTACCTCAAATTGAACACGTTGATCGCGCTGCCACTGCGCCTGCCGTCCGGCGCGCTCCATCTCCACCCGAATCTGATTAAAAGCCTCGTTGGCGGCTCTTTCCTGGCGTTGCACCTGATTCAGCGTTTGAGCCAGTTCGTTTTCCTGGCTGGCTAAATCTTTGAGTTGCTGTTCCAATTCGGTCACACGCCCATCTAGTGCGGCGGTTTGTTGTTCGGCGCGGCTGATTTTCTCTTGATATTCACGTCGCTGGCGCGGGCGGCTGAGCGTGCTGGAGGCGCCGCTAGCGCCAGCAAACACCGGCCCACTGGCATAAAATACCTCGCCGCGCAAAGTCACCGCGCGGGCCTGAAGAGGCTGCCCTACCAGAGCTTTGCGCGCGACCGCCCGATCACGCACGATCAGGGTTTGCCCTAGCAGCAGATCAATAGCCGGTCGCAGTTCGGCCGGGGCTTTGACCAGTTCGGCGGCCAAACCCAGCACGCCCTCGATCGCGGGAACTTTGAGGGGATCAAGCGGGGTCAGGTTCCCTAGGGGCAGGAGAGCACCGCGGGTGGCCTCACCCGCCAAAATTTCCAGAGCATTTTCCGAAGCGGAGGTGCCCTCCACCAGAACAGCATCCAAATATTCGCCCAAAGCGGCTGCCAGAGCGGTTTCCAAATCCTCAGCAACATCCAATTGACTGCTGAGCGCGCCTTTCGCTCCCTGCAATTTGCCTTTTTGCGCCGATTTCAACAAAACCTGCGCCCCGTTGGAATATCCGGCTAGCGCGCGCTCGGCCTGTTCGAGCACTTCGAGTTGCGCTTTGAGACGCGCCAGGGTGGCACGTTGCTCAGAGCGTTGATCGAGGGCTTGTTTGCGCTGCATTTCGAGGGCGGCGACTTGCTGGCGGTGTGTCTGGAGAGTCTCTTCCGCTTGCTGGCGCATCTGGCTGAAGCGCGTCAGGGCTTGTTGGGCGTTTTTTTGGCGGGTTTCGGCTTCGGCCAGGGTTTTCTCGGCCTGTTCCACAGAATGTATGGCTTCATTAAGCGCTTGCTGCTGGCTTTCGAGGCGGCTATTGCGCTCGGTAAGCCGGGCCTGCAAGCGGGTTTGCTGGTTATCCAGTTCGGAGAGAGATTGGCGGGCCTGGCGGATGGTTTGCTCGGCTTTGACGCGTTCAACCTGCCGGGCTTGCAAGGCCTGCCGGGCCTGCTGCGCCTGATTTTGAGCTTCAGTGAGATCAGTTTTGAGACGCTCGAATTCTTGGGTGGCCTCAGCCAGCCGTTCCTGATGGGAGCGGATTTGTTCCTCGAAACGGACTAATTCATCGCTGGCGGTTTGTTGCTGGGTGGTCAGGGAACGCACGCGCTCATCGGAGACGGCCAGATCGCGGGTGATGCTCTCCCGCTGGTTGTGCAGCAGCGACATTTCGCGCAACCAGGAACTCAGGCGAGCGCGCAATCCCTGGATGGTATCGCGGTAACTGGTGAGTTGCTGATCGAGATCAGTTTGCTCTGAGCGCACAGCCTCCAACAAATCTTCCTGCACCTGGGCGTTCTGGCGGGCTTCTTTGAGTTCGCGTTGCGCTTGATACCAATGATAGCCATAATAATCGCGCAACAGCATTTGCAAATCGGTTTTGACCTGGTCATATTCTTCAGCGCGGCGAGCCTGGCGCTCGAGGCTGCGCAAGCGCGGTTTGAGTTCGGCGAGGATGTCTTCGACGCGCTCCAGATTACGGGCGGTGGTTTCGAGGCGCTTTTGGGCTTCTTCGCGGCGAGCGCGGTACAGTCCGATGCCGGCGGCTTCTTCGAAGAGCAGGCGGCGCTCATCGGCTTTGAGGGCTAAAGTAGCATCTACCAGGCCCTGACCAATGATAGTGTAGGTGCGCTCGGAAAGGCCGGAATTTCCCAAAAGTTCGGAAATATCTTTCAGGCGTACGCGCTGGCCGTTGAGCAGGTATTCGTTGTTGCCGTCGCGGTAAGCTCGGCGGGTGATGGCCACTTCGGAAAAATCAATGGGCAGCCAACCGTTGGTGTTATCGAAGACGATGGAGGAGGAGGCCATGCTGGCACGCGGCCGATGTTCCGAACCAGCAAAGATCATATCGTCAGTTTTCTTACCCCGCAGCAGCCGGTAGGATTGCTCGCCCAGCACCCAACGGATTGAATCGGCGATGTTGGATTTGCCGGAACCATTCGGGCCGACGATGCAGGTAATCGATCCGGCAAACTCAAAATTGGTGCGGCCAGCAAAGGTTTTATAGCCTTGTAATTCAAGTGATTTAAGTAGCATATGTCAGATGTTTATTCGAACTTGCTCACGCCTAAAATCTTAAGTGCCATGCGTGCCGCGGCTTTTGCAGCCGCCTGTTTGCTGTTACCCGTGCCGCGCCCCTGCACATTACCATTGATGACAACTTCGACATCGAAGATTTTGGCATGGTCAGGGCCGCTGGCTGAGACTGTTTGGTAAACCGGTGCGCCCATACCCTGGGCTTGAACCCACTCCTGGAGTTGACTCTTGGGATCATTAATCCTACCTGAAGCCAGAATGTGATCGGCAACCGATTCTAACAGAGGTTCAATAAACCGGGAAACACTTTCGATNNGCAAATTCGGCGAGTTGTTCGGTTCGAACGAGAGCAGAACGCAAGCGCGTGAGAGAGCCTTCGGCCATTTCGGGGAAACGGTGATACAACCAGGAGCCCACTAAAAAATCGAGAACGGCATCACCCAGAAATTCCAGGCGTTCGTTGTCTTCTATGGCTTCCGGATGTTCATTGAGATACGAGCGATGCGTGAGGGCGCGGCTCAATAACAAATAATCGAAAAATTTCAACCCTAAACGTTGAGCTAATTGCCAGGGCGTTTCTTCCTGGCCGTCTCCCTGAATGGGTTCCATCGTAACCTCCTGGGAACTCAGGGTCCGTGAGACACCCCACACAGAGCCGGGTATCTCGCGGTCCATCAGTTCGGTTATCGTCAAAAGGTAAACAAAAAAAACAGGTATGCAGGCGAAAATCCGCTTCCCCTGTATACCTGTCTACTGTGAATACCGGCTGCCTAAAGGTACTTTTTCACCACCATGACGGCATTATGCCCGCCAAAACCAAAAGCGTTACTGATGGCAACATTAACGGGAGTTTCGCGGGCTTCGTTAGGTACATAATCCAGATCGCATACGGGATCAGGAGTGTGATAGTTGATAGTGGGAGGGATGATATTTTCTCGCACCGCCTGCACGCAGAAGATCGCTTCCAGCGCGCCCGTGGCACCCATCATATGACCGGTCATCGATTTGGTAGATGAAACGGGAATATTATACGCTAAATCGCCAAATGTGGCTTTGATGGCACGGGTTTCGGAGGCATCGTTGAGCGGGGTTGAAGTACCATGTGCATTGATGTAGTTCACATCTTCGAGATTCAATCCGGCGCTTGCCAGGGCTTGTTTTATGGCGCGGGAACCGCCCTCGCCCGTTTCGGAAGGCGCGGTGATATGGTAAGCATCCGCGGTGGCGGCGTAGCCCGCGAACTCCGCAAAAATTTCTGCGCCGCGCGCCCGGGCATGACTTTCGCGCTCCATCACCAAAACTGCGGCACCCTCACCCATCACCAATCCATCGCGCTCGGCATCGAAAGGCTGCGGCACGTTATCGGTGCGGCGCGTCATGGCCCCCATGCGATCAAAGGCGGCGACTGCGGTGGCTGTGATGGTGGCTTCGCTGGCACCGGTGACAGCCACATCAATCAGACCCGTTTTCAACATCATCCAGGCCATCCCAATCGTATCGATCCCGGAGGCGCAAGCCGATGCCACCGAAAAAGAGGGTCCCTGAAAGCCATGTGTAATCCCAATTAGGCCAGCAGCGCCGTTAGGCATCAGCATAGGGATCAAAAATGGATTAATGCGCCGCGGGCCTTTATCGCGCACCGTATAAGCCCCCTCTTCATAAGAAGTGATCCCCCCAATCGCCGATGAAACAATCACTCCCACGCGGGCGGCATTTTCGGGGGTCACTTCCAAACCCGAATGAGCCAAGGCTTCTTTGGCTGCGGCCAGGGCCATCTGCTCGTACCGATCCATGCGGCGGGCTTCGCGCCCCGGAATATAATTTTCGGGATCAAAGTTTTTTACCTCACAGACCACCTGCACCAGAAAATCGGCGGCATCAAAGTGCGTAATCGGTGCCACGCCCGAAACACCATGGATGGCGCTCTGCCAGCTTTCTTTTGCCGATAAACCAATCGGGCTGATCGCCCCCAACCCTGTAATCACAATGCGCTCTTCCATGGATTCCTCCAAAAAATCAGTTTTTATAATACCCCCGGTTACAAATTGCGCCTACTGCCTACTAAAAAAGCACAATTTGTGACCGTGAAGGGTACAGTATTTGGTTATCAGAAATCAGTTATCACTGTCCGGCCCTGATCACTGGTAACTTTTCAAGCCCGATCCCGTCAAAATCACCACAATTGGCGGCGAAATTCGCTCAACCACCTGTTCCAAAGCATTCCAGACGATGGCGGAAGTCGGTTCTACAAATAACCCCCGATGGGCTAACTGGTCGCGCCCGGCCAGAATCTGATCTTCATGGACCGCCACAAACTGGCCCCGAGTTGCCACCATTAATTGAAGTACCGCGTCTCCCCGCAAAGGATGTCGTACCCGCACGCCCTCAGCGAGAGTCTCGCCCTCGGCGATCGTCTCCAACCCCAGGGAGCCGTAAGTAAAAGCGCTCCAAAGTGGCGCACAGACCGCGGCTTGCACACCTACCAGGCGTGGCAATGCCATAATCAGCCCGGCTTTTTGGAGAGCCGCAAAACCACGCCCGATCCCCAGGAGCAAACCACCCTGCCCTACAGGCACGATCACCGTTCCCGGAGCTTGCCCCAATTGCTCGAATAATTCATAGGCCAGGGTGGCATAGCCCAAAATTCCCTGGGGCATGTAGGCATGGCTGGCGTAGACGGCCCCCTGCTCGGCAGCGCGTTGCACCGCTTCGGCAGCGTTTGTGCGCGGCCCCGGCACGGGGATCACTTCCGCGCCATAGGCTTCGATCTGCGCCCGCTTGGGGCCGGCGGCATAGCTGGGCACAAAAACCCGCGCCTGCATCCCCGTGGCCGCGGCATAGGCCGCAAACGAAGCACCCGCATTCCCGGAGGAATCTTCCACGGCGCTGGTGACACCTCGAGTGCGCAAAAAGCTAACCAGCGAAGCAGTGCCGCGGTCTTTGAAGGAACCGGTGGGGTTGGTAAATTCGAGTTTGAAGGCGATCTGCCGTCCGAAAGCCTCGCTCCAGACCAGAGGGGTATTGCCCTCCCCAAGGGTGACTTGCGGCGCGTCAAATGGCAAACCTAAAGCATGGCGGTACCGCCAAATACCGGGCTGGGCGGCGTCTACTTGGGCTACATCAAAGGTTGGGAGCACGGCGAAATCATAAATCCCACCGCATTTCGGGCANNGGGCGACGGCAGTTGGTGCAGTTCATCATTAAGTGGGAAGTAGGTAAAAGATGGTAAATAGCAGCGCGATTCTACCCGGTGTCTACTATTCTCCGGGTTTAGGGAGGTACTCGCCTTCGATCCATTCGTCACCCGCGGGGCCGACTTCCTTCTTCCAAATGGGCACAATTTCTTTGAGGCGGTCAATGCCGTAACGGGCAGCTTCAAAGACGCCGGTATCCCGGTGGGGTGCAGTGCAGGCGATCAACACCGTGGGAGTCATAGGGTAGAGCCGTCCGATGCGCTGCACAATGGCGATGCCTTCCACGGTAGGCCAGCGGGTGCGGATTTCATCAGCAACCTGCTGCATTTTGGCTTCTGCCATGGGGATATAGGCTTCGTATTCCAGATATTCGGTTTGGGGCGGCAGGCCGTCTTTGCGGGTTTCGCCGCGCACCATGCCCGTGAAAAAGCAAGCCGCGCCCGTGGAGGGCAAGGTAATCTGAGCCAGTAAATCATCGAGATCGAGTTCAGCTTCGGTGATGGAAAAGATAGTGGGGTGGTTGGGTAGTTCCATAGTAATTAGTTCGGTGGTTGGGTAGTTCAATGGTTAGCTAGTGACCGGTTTGACTCATTACTTTTGGTCAACCACATAACTATTAGACTACTCAACCAGTAAACTATCCTCCCGAAACCGGCGGAAAGAGCGCCACTTCGGCACCCTCGGGGATAATTTGGGCATTATCGGCGTATTCGCGGTTGATGGAGACGAGTACGGTATCCACCAGGGCGGGGGCCACTTGCGGGAATCGGCGAGCCACTTCAAGTTTCAGATCCGCCACGCGGCTTTCAGGGGGTAGTTCCAACTCCAGGGATTTGAGTCC
>DOTA01000078.1 GCA_003513015.1 Chloroflexota bacterium | reverse complement strand
CCTTTCACCATGGAAAACGGCGCCGAACAACTGCGGTCCGCCTTTCGCGAGCTAGAATCCTGTCGCTATCCCGACGAGTTGCGCGTCACCGATGCCGAAATTCTGGCCGATTACATGCTTTCCACCATGCGTATGGAGATCAGCGCCGTCCACCGCACCGAACTAATCCGCTTTCTCGAAGGCGAAATGGCCGCCAATCAGGGCGTGATCGTGATCCAAAAAGATAGCGGCATGTTTTGGGCACGCTGAGATCATCCAAAGGAGTTTGAGATGCCCGATCCCTCGATTTTTGTGATTATGCTGGCGGCTGTCGTTGCCTGGCTGGTGCTGAAGCTCATCTTCAAGCTGACCATGAAAATCTTTTCTTGTGGATGTCTGCTGATTTTGGCGGTTGGCGGCCTGATATTTTTCTCCAGCTATTTCGGACTCTCCTGATTTACCAAAAAAACACCTTACCCCGTAGCTGTTTCTGACCCTCAATATCATCTATTTTCCATTCAAAAATCACCCATGCCTACCCTTGAACAAGCCAAAAATTGGTACAACCAAAGCGATCCCGTTCACGGTTTCGATCACATCCAGCGCGTTTACCGCATGGCCGAACACTTGGCGCAAGCCGAAGGTGCGGATTTAGAGATCGTGCGCGCGGCCGCGCTACTCCACGATGCCGAAGGCCCGCTTACGGGTGATTCTCGGGCAGTGCATCAACTGGCCTCGGCGGAATTTGCCCGTCAGATTTTGCAGGCTGAAGGCTGGCCTGAAGCCCGCATACAGGCGGTAGAGCATTGCATCCGGGCGCACCGTTTCCGAGATGAGCGCGAGCAGCCCGAAACCATCGAGGCCCAGGTGCTTTTCGATGCCGATAAGCTGGACGCGATTGGAGCGATTGGGGCGCTGCGCTCCATTGCTTATGCCATATTGGATGGACAAAATTTATTTGTGCTACCCTCGGAGCAGTTTCGCCAAACGGGGGAGAAATTGCCAGGGGAGCCACATACGCCTTATCACGAGCATCTCTTCAAGTTGCGCAAACTCAAAGATCGTATGTTTACGCCCACGGGCAAAGCGCTGGCTCAAGCGCGTCATGATTATCTCGAAGGATTCTTCGCCCAATTGCACGCGGAACTCAGGGCCGAAGCTTAACCTTATTTTGACGGTAGCAGCTTAAAATTTTAGAGCGAAATTCCTTTTGGGGTGGTAGTGAAATCGTACTAACCTATCAATTCTGTCGCTTGCCGTACTCCTGAAACGGGGTACAATTGGCCTGAAAATCAGGAGTTATTTATGAATGTTCCTTATGGCCCCATCCTTGTGGTTGAAGATGTCCCCAATATACGCGATTTGTTGGCGGTGACTTTGCGCTTTAAAGGTTACCCGGTGATTACTGCGGTGAATGGTGAGGATGCGATTAAGCGCATCACGGAACAACGCCCGGCGATGGTGATTACGGATATTTTGATGCCCAAAATGGATGGTTTTTCGTTGATGCACCGTTTGCGCACTGATCCCAAAACCAATCAGATCCCAGTGGTGTTTCTCTCGGCAACTTATGTCACGCCCGAAGATAAGGCCTTTGCCATCAGCCTGGGAGCGGCTCGTTTTTTGGAAAAACCGGTGGATACCGAAGAGTTTTTGTTGACGGTGGCCGAAATTTTGACACAAGGGCCGCCCACCGTGCCGCCGCCTATGAGCCAGAAAGAGTTTTATCAGGGCTATCGGGAGCGTTTGGAGAGTAAGCTGCGCCACAAGAACTCGCAAATTACCCGCACCGAGCGCTTGCTCAAGACCCTGCCGGATGAGCAGAAGCCTTCTTTTGAAGCCTTATTGGAAGAGGCTCGCAACCATCGCAAACAAATTGAAATTGAATTGAACGAACTTTACGAGATTATCGACCAAAACCAGCAGAACGGTTGAGCGCATTTTATTCGTCAAAATAGCCTCCCGCCAAAACCTTTTGGCGGGATTTTTTATGCGAGGTCCACATGAAACCTACATTAGCGGAAATAGAAACCTGGGCACGGGGAGCGGGTGAGATTTTATTGAGCGGCCTGGGGCAAAAAATTCAAATTGACCATAAAAGCGAGATTGATTTGGTGACGGAAATCGACCGTCGTTCGGAAGATTTTCTATTGAAGGCCATTCGCCAGAATTACCCGAATGATCGCATCGTGGCCGAGGAGAGCGGCATTTTGCAGGGCAGTAACGGGCATGTCTGGCATATTGATCCCCTAGACGGCACAGTGAATTATGCCCACGGCATTCCCTTTTTCTCAGTTTCAATCGGATACGAGGAAGATGACGGCCTGAGGTTAGGCGTGGTGTATGATCCGGTGCGCGATGAGCTTTACTCCGCCGAGAGAGGGCAAGGCGCCTTTTTGAATGGCAAACCTTTGCAGGTTTCCGGGGCTGATCGCTTGATTCGCAGCCTGTTGGTAACCGGTTTCCCCTACGATATTCAAAAAATCCGGGAAAACAATCTGGATCATTATGCCAATTTTTCGTTGGTTTCGCAGGGGGTGCGCCGTTTAGGATCAGCGGCTCTGGATTTGTGTTATGTGGCCGCCGGTCGCCTTGAGGGATTCTGGGAAATCCAAATCCAATCCTATGATATTGCCGCGGGGGCCTTGATCGTGGAAGAGGCGGGGGGTATGGTCACCGATGTGCGCGGCGGCCCAGGGTATTTGACGCCTCCCTGTTCGGTGCTGGCCAGCAATGGGCAGCTTCATCAGGCCATGCTGGAGGTTTTGTGGCCCGCCCAAAAGTGACAGAGAATCAAAAAAGCACCCTCCAGTAATTTAGGGTGCTTTTTTGATTAAGAGCGCAAGATCGTTTCAATTTCGCTGAAATCCGCCCGCGAGGTTATATTCAGGCTCAGGGGTGTCACTGAAACCCGGCGTTTGACGCGCAGCGTGTGAACATCACTGCCTTCGGGGGCCTGGTAGAGTTCATCGGAAAAACGGTAGCCCACTCGAGCAGGTTGATCCCAGGTGGTACGCTGGGGCGGCACAGATTCAAAGACGCGCACTCGCGAGATATACGTAAGTTCCCAAGGTGTTTGATGGGTGGCGTTGGCGGGAACGTCCACTTTTAAGACATCCATATCTGCGGGGAACTTGCGTTCCAGCAGCAATTTGCCAAAATAGGCGCTGAAATAGGCTGCGGCGGAAAAATCAACTTCTTCGGAATACGAGAGATGGTGCTCGATTTTAGTCTCCAAGGAGATCGCCAGCGAGGGGATGCCCGCGGTGGCCCCTTCCATGGCGGCACCGACTGTGCCCGAAACGGTAACCCCTATGCCCAGGTTTTCGCCGTAATTGATCCCGGAGACCACCAAATCGGGTTTACGCGGCACAATCTCGAAGATGCCGTGCAGTACGGCTTGGGCGGGCGTGCCATCTACAGCATAGACGGTCCACTCGCGGCCGTTGACGGTGAGCAGCTGCGGCTGGATGATCCCGCTGGAAGTAGAGGGCAGGCTGCGCCCCATTCCGGAAGATTGTTCGCGTGGGGCGACTACATGCACATAACCGATTTCTTCGAGTGCGGCCGCGGCAGCCCACAGACCCGGCGAGAGGATGCCATCATCGTTGGTGAGCAGAATTTGGGGTTTTACAGTATTCAAGAATGTCTCCAAAAGAAAAAAGGAGCGGATAACCGCTCCTTTTAGCGCCCTCGGTGCGACTCGAACGCACGACCCCTTAGTCCGCAACCAAGTGCTCTATCCACTGAGCTACGAGGGCAAAGGCGGGGAGGGTGGGATTCGAACCCACGGTCGAGCTTTATACCCGACAACCACTTAGCAGGCGGC
>DOTA01000156.1 GCA_003513015.1 Chloroflexota bacterium | reverse complement strand
GTGCTACCATCAAAAAGATGGCTGATTGAAACGCGTACTTTTGTTCTCTTCGGGAGGGTGGTTTTAATATCGACATTTTGATTTATTGCTGATCTGGTTCAATGAAAATTGAGACTTCATTGATATTGGGTAGCCGACCTAACTCGCGCACTGCTATTTTGATAACATTCTCCACATCCATCACGCGGGATAGCTCTTCTGAGATTGTGCCAACAATCCGTTCTTGTTGCGCCGTGCGTTGCGTTTCTTCCACCAGGCGTACATTTTCGAGGGCCAAGGTGGTTTGTTTAATCACCGCATCGATAAAGCCTCGCTCTTGGGGAGTCAAGTTGCTTCGGTCAGTTTCCAGGCTCAGATTGCCAATGATTTGATCTCGCAGAATCAGCGGAAAATCTAAGGAGGTAGCTGAAAAATGGCTTTGGCCATCTACGTTGGGTGATTCGCTTGTGTAGGTGTGGCTAAGGCTGCGGGATTTCGCCAAAACATTCGACCAGGATTCTTGAAGGTATTGTTTTTGGATGGCCTGCACTTCTTGTAAACTGGCTTGCAACTGTTGGAATAAGTTAGCATTTTCGAGGGCGGTTGCCAAACTATCGGCGATACCTTGGAGCACGATGATATCATTTTGATCAAAGGCGCTAGATAGTGTGGATTGCACCGTGAGCGCCCCCAGGACGCGCTCACCTGAAATCATGGGCAGAGCCAGCTCCGAGCGTGTTTCCGGTAAATCGGGATTGTCAAAGCGATGGGCATCCAACCCTACATCCGAGGCGATGCGCGCTTCTTTATTGCTGATAGCATAACCAATCATCGAAGTGCTTCCAATAGCTAATCGGTGTTTGCGTGCCAACATTCGTTGGCCGGCTTCCCCGGTACCGGCTTGCAAGTTGGCATAATGTCCAGAAGGATCAACCACAAAAACGCCCACGTAGTACAGATTAAAGCGGCTTTGCACCAACTCAACTACGCGTTGAAAAAGAATATGGGGGTCTAGTTCTGCTACCGCTGTGCGGGAAATTTCTGCCGCAGTTCTGATCTGCACTTCACGGCGTTCGAGGGCTTTTGAGCGGTTTTCGAGTTTTTCTCGATCGAAAGTTAACTCTTTGGCTAACTCCCGATTCTTTTTAATCCCCGAATTCAAACCGTTGACCAAAACGCCCACTGAAATTACGATCACCACACTGATTGCGAAATATGAAATCCCTGTGGTTGTCCAACTGGCGAAGTTATCAAAATTTAGAAAGGTGCCCGGATCAGGAATGTTGATCGTGCCCTGATGGGTCAGCCAGCCAATCAACAGATAACTGCTGACGGTGAGCGCCAGCATGCTAATACCTCCCCGGGTGCCCACAAAGATGCTGGCTAATACAACCAAACCAACGAACCAGATGCGCGCGTCGCCAGCCGCCCCGTATTGAAGGGCAGAGGTGATCCCTAGAGCATATAAAATCGTTAGAAAACTATAGGCCCGGAAAGCATAAGGGATGCGGCTAATAAAGGCCACAGCACAAATCCAGGAGAAGGCCAGGGTATAGATGATGGCCCAACCCCAGGTGCCCTGAGCAATGATGGGCCGAATATTAATATAGTAAGCCACCGCGCCTAAGAGAGCGCTTCCGATCAATACAACCTTTAGAATGCGTTCTCGGATGAATTGGCGATCATCTGTGGTGACCGTGGATACACCTGAATCGGCTTGGAACCATTGTAAGATGCGGTTCATTCAGAAATCTCCTGTGCACCGTTATCTTGATCGGTTATTGTTGCGGGGTCTACTGTAATTTCAATTTTTGCCTGCTTCAAATCGAGAATCTGGCTGAGTTCCTTAGTGGTTGTTTCCAGGATCGCTTCAATGCTGGTTGCGCGCCGAATTTTGTCGGTGATTTCGTAAAGCTGGCGGTCACGCTCGGCGGCTTCTTGGGCATCGCCTAACAGACGGGCATTCCGGATAATTGGAGCCACCTGGCCCGATAAGGTTGTGAGCAAACGCAAATCGTCTTCATCGAAGCGAAACTCATTTTCTGTGTCTTGCACCACAATTGTGCCGACAACCTCACCACCCACAATCATCGGCACGCCCAACCAGGATTGTGCGGGTTTATCGCTGGTGATGATTGCGCCTAAAGATGCGGCGCGATTCACAGTATCTTCAATAATCATCAAGGGTTGTTGTGAGCGGATCACAATTGAAGTTAACCCCTGCCCCAAGGGAAAACTGGGAATTGAGACTGTCCGATCACCATCGGTCATATAGGGAATTTCGATATACTCCGTGGTTGAATTGTAGAGGGCTACCAAAAAGTTAATTTCACCCATTGCTTGGATGATCTGGCGGTGCAGAATTTCAAAGAGGTTGTTTAAATCTGTTTCGGTTGAAATTGCCTGGCTGATGGAGTTAAGGGATTGAAGCTCGGCATAGCTTTCTGTGATGGTTTCGATGGCTGCGATCTTTTCCAGCGCCGTGGCAGCCATTTCGGCGATGCTGTAATATGGTTCCAGGTTGGTGGGTGTCATGGTGCCCAAATCGTCTGAACCTAGCAGGATTAACCCCGAGAAGTGATTCCCTGCCATTAACGGCATCAATGTAAATGCTTGGCAGTTCGCTTGGCGCGCGAGTTCGAGCAGCGCATCCAATAAATCCGCAGGGGCTGAATCCGTCTGAATGATTTCCCGGGATAATGTGGTTAGCGTTTTGATTTCTGCCCTTGTGACGGGAATTCTGAGATCTTTCTTTTGAAGTGCTCCAAAATTCGCAGATTTTCCCACGCTTTGGAGTTCTTTGGCCTCAAAATTGAAGGTAGCCCAGGTGTAAGTTGGAACCGGCCCCAGGATTTCGGTCAGCGTTTCGATGACTTCAATTTTGGTGGTGACATCTGCCAAACGGTGGCTGGTCTGATAGAGCAAATTGGTGGATTGCAGGTCGATTTGGGTTTCTTCGAGCAGGCGCAGGTTTTGGATGGCGGAGGCGGCTTGCTTGGCGAGGGTTTCCAGGGTGGAAATTTCTTCTTCATCGAAGGTTCTCAGGGTGTCGCTTTGCACATCCAAAACGCCCATCACCCGGTCACTGATGCTTAATGGCACGGCGGCCTCAGATTGGGTTTCGGGGAGCGATTTCGATTCTTCGTAGTAGGGGTCTTGCTTGACATCATGAGCGGCCCAGGGTGCGTTGGTCGCGGCCACAGTGCCAATAATGGAATGAGAGCCGACCACAACGCGAAAACGTTCAGCTAAAAATTCTTCCGATGATTTGCCAGCGGCTTGTTGTAAAACTGCGTAGTCGCCACCCCGATCGAGCAGGTAAATGGCTGAGTGGTAATACCCAAATTGCTCTACGGCCAGTTCAACGATGCGAGCGAGCAACTCTTCCAGGTCGGCGGTCGAGGTGCTGATTTGAGTGACTTCGGCCACAGCCCGAATTTGCCGTGTGCGCGCCTCTACCTGTGATTCGAGGGAACGGTTCAGGTTGACCAGTTCGTCGGCGACATGGTTGAAGGAATAGGCTAATAAACCGATTTCATCTTTGCGATTGACGACTGTGCGGGCCCGCAGATTGCCATCGGCAAAATCTTGGGCTGTGCGGGAAACCTCTAAGATTGGGTTTACAATCCGTTGTGTGGCCAGCCAGATGGCGAAGCTGAGGATAACCAGGGCCACAATCAAAAGTGCGATTTGGATTTGGGCTGAAGCCTGAAGGGGTTCGGTAATCACGCTTTGCGGTGCTTCCAAAATCAGGGCGGCTTCGATGGATGGCAAATAACGCACCACGGCCAAAACGTCTTCATTATCGTAGGAAATAAATTCCAGCACACCCCCTTGGTTATTGCTGATTGTTTGGGGAAGCAGAATTGAGAGTTGATCTGCGGAAGGTTCAAAAGGGGTTAATTCTCCGGTCGAGGAAGATAATCCCACAAATTCCCCTTCGATATCCGGGTTGGTGATGTAATAAGAGCGCGCTTCTGCGTAAGAAAACTTTCCTAACTCGAGGATGCTTTGGAAGGTTGCCGAACCGGTAATCCCCACCATGGTTCCGATGTGATTGCCAAAACTATCATAGATCCGCTGAGATGAGAAAACCAGAAATCGATCTGTGAATTCTTCCGTGTGGAATGGAAAAACGTTGTATAGCCCCTGAGAAGTCGATTTGAACAGAAGTTCATCATACACACTTTGATCCATGATTTTGCCTTGCCAAAGCGGGTAAGTGGAAACCAGGATCTCTTTTTCTGGGGAAACAACCAGGAAGTAACTGAAATAAGTTTCAGATTGAGTGCGGTTGAGACGATCATAATTTGTCAGGATGCCATTGCGGGCGGTTCGAAAAGCCTCACTATTTGGCTCGCTCTCTAATAAAGCATCCAGAGAAACGCGGAAGGTGTTATCTTTGGCGATGGTTTGTAAATAATTTTCGCGCGTTTTTACAATATCGTTGATCAATTCGCTCTGTTTATCGCCCACATTAATGAATTGCGTAGTGATCTGATCTCGCAAGAAATTGCTGGTATTGGTGAGTGTGATGATTCCTAAAATTGCCACCGGAATCAAAGTCAGGGGCAAAAGCAGCAACAGAGACGTGCGCGTCAACTTCCCACGAAATTGTTGAGTGGGCTTTGGGCTGGATTGTGTCATCCGGTTCTCCAATTATTTTTGTCAGAGCACGAGATGGGTCGCGCGTGCATCCCCGCTAGGCAATCAGGTATTTTTTGATAAAGTTGGGCGATCAGGATGAAATCCATTTATCCGATTTCCCAAACTTGCTCTCCAGATAAAATTCGACGAATTTGCTCAGGGAAGCGGTCAGGATCGAGTGGTTTACCAATGAAGCCATCGAAACCGGATTCTTTGGCCTTATTGATTTGGGCTACGCTGGCTTCGGCAGTGACTGCGATCACCAAGGTCTCTTTTAGACTGGCAGAAGATCGAATTTTGCGCAGCGCGCCGTAGCCATCTTCATAGGGCAAGCGGATATCCATGAGGATTAAATCCAGGCGAGGCAAAGTATCGGCATATTCTACTACCTCGTAGCCTGAGGTTTTCCATTCACAGTGAATCCCCATATATCCAAGCATGCGGGCGATGAGCACAAAGTTAGAGACATTATCCTCCACAACCAGAATGGTTGTACCTTTGGCAATTTCGCTTTTGGTTTGGCCGCTTTGTTTCTGGGATGTATCTAATCCACTTGCTGAAAATAGTTGGTCATTCATATCTTCGCTCGCTCTGATTTATTTTTTTAAATAGCGCGCAACTTGTTCTGGGAGGGTATCAACATCGACAGGTTTATGAATATAGCCATCACATCCTGCGGCGAGTGTGCGCTCGCGATCCCCCTTCATCACATTGGCGGTTAGTGCAATAATCGGAACATCATAGAGATGTGGATAAGTTTTCATCTGAGCGGTGAGCGTATAACCATCTACATCCGGCATATTGATATCCATCAANNAAGCGTTGCAGGTTGACGGCAGGTGGTTACGAAATTGTAATATGGATCACGCCAGCCTGTGATAAGCTATTTCTACTAGTTCACGTTACCTTTCAGTATTGTAAACTGATGAATAGACCTGATCTTTCTGTTTTTCCCTTGTTTGTAGATGAAAAAATGGTGGCCTTTGTTGATTACCAGGTCTGCCAATCTTGTGGTTTTCGCCTGATGCGGGTGGAAACCACC
>DOTA01000363.1 GCA_003513015.1 Chloroflexota bacterium | reverse complement strand
GGGCAGGTCGATATCAATGGCTTTGCCATCGAAGAAAGTCAGCTTGACTTCCAGATTCTCTTTGAGAAATTGGGTAGCTTCCCCGAGAACATCGGCATTAAGTGCAGGCTGTTCGTAGGTTTCCAAATCCATGAAATGATAGAACTCGCCATCGGTGTAGAGAAACTGTACATTGTGATGATCCAGGCGGATATCTTGCACGCGGTCACCGGAGTTGAAGGTCATTTCCAGGTTGGCGCCAGTACGCAGGTTGCGGGTTTTTACGCGGATGGTGGCCTTGCCTCGGCCAGGTTTGTTGTGCGAGTATTCCAGAACTTTCCAAATATTGCCATCGTGTTCGAAAGTTACACCTTTTCGCAGGTTGTTTACATCAATCATATTTGCCTCATTACTATAGATACTTGGGTGATTTGCGGCGTGATTATAGTCCAGCCCCAAGAGCGTGGCAAGGGGCGGTTAACTGTGGTAAACTAAATCAAATTTTATAATTATCCCTCAAAAATGGGAGGCGGCAGAAACTATGGAAGAGCAAGTAAAAACGATCGTCTATGTGGAAGATGAAGTAGAAATGATCGATCTGGTTAAATTGATCCTCAGCCGGAAAGGTTATGATGTTATTGGTGCTGTGGGCGGTCGCGAAGGCTTGGACATCATTCGAAAACAGATCCCAGACCTGGTTTTGCTGGATCTAATGATGCCGGATATTGAGGGCTGGGATGTGTATCAGCAGATTCGAGCGGAAGAAACCACCAAACACATCCCCGTGATTGTGGTGACTGCCAAAGCCCAAAATATCGACAAGGTCTTAGGCCTGCACATCGCTAAAGTTAATGATTACATCTCTAAGCCCTTCAGTCCGCAAGAACTGGTTGCCAGCGTAGCCCGCGTCCTGAATGAGGAGCCGCAACAGGAAGCCTAACCTTCCTTGAAACTTTCCTTTCGAATTCATACCCTCACCTCCCCGAGGCATCGCCGCGGATTGGGTGAGGGTTCCATTTGTCTATGCCAAGCCTCCAAATTCAAAACCTGACCCAACCACTTGCCCAGCCTCTCAACGCTAAATATTGTGATACATTCCTTTGCCAGTTTCGCGGGCTGATGTTTCGCCGCGATCTGGCCACCGATGAAGGCCTGCTGCTGGTGCAGAAGCGCGAAAACCGTACCGAATCGGCGATTCACATGCTCTTTATGTTAATCGACCTCACGGTTGTTTGGATCGATGCCAGTTATCATATAGTCGATGTCAAACTCGCTCAACGTTGGCACCTCGCCTACGCACCCCAATCTCCGGCCAAGTATGTTTTGGAACTCCCTGTTGACCGTTTTAGCGAATTTAAAATTGGGGATCAACTGCAGTTTAATGAAACGAACCTGGATTAACCTGCTTTTATTAGTCACCCTGCTCTGGCCGCTCAGCGTGGCGCAGGCCCAAGATTCCACGCCCAGCGCAGGCCCGGTTTACATCGTGGAGTTTGGTGACAACCTGTGGGGCATTTCGCAGCGTTTTGGCGTCTCTATGGATGCGCTCGCCCAAATCAACGGCATCACCGACCCCAACCAACTCACCATTGGTATGCGGCTGATCATCCCTGGTTTGGAAGGTTTGCAGGGCGTGCTCACCACCGCACAAATTCCCTTTGGCGAATCCTTGCTGAGTCTGAGCCGCCGCTATAAAATTCCCCTAGATTTATTGGTGCGCCTGAATAAATTTACGAATCCCGAATCCGTGGCGGCGGGAGCCTCTTTGATAGTCCCGCTCCCTGAAGATGGAGAAACAAATCTGGAATTGAAGGGTGGGCGCGCGACCCTCAAGGAGGGGCAATCCCTTTTGGAAATGGCCATCACCCAGGGTTCCAGCCCGTGGAGCCTGATGTCGGCCAACGAAATTTCAGCCAGTTGGGCGATCCTCCCGGGCGACACCCTCCATTATCCCGGCGATGATCCTGGCCCCGGCGCGTTGCCCGAAAGCATCAATTTTGCCGTGGCCGACGATTTGCCCGTAATCCAAGGTCAAACCATATCGATCAAGCTCAGCGCCTCCGGTGATGTAGCCCTTAGCGGCGAGATCAGCGGGCGAACGCTGACCTTCCATCAGGAACAGGATGGCACCTGGGTGGCTTTACAGGGTTTGCATGTGATGCTTGATCCGGGTTATTACCCCCTGACTTTACGTGGCACTTTGGCGGATGGCACTTCCTTCGCTTTTTCGCAATCTGTGGCTGTGCTCGATGGCGGTTACCCTTACGATCCGCCTTTGGCGGTGAACTCGGAAACTGTAGAGATGGCAAACATCCAGGCCGAAGAAGATCGCTGGGCTGAGATTGTTGCGCCTGTTACCCCCGAACGCCTCTGGCAGAGGCAATTTGCCAGCCCGGTGCCCGAATATTACAGCGATTGTTATCCATCCCAGTTTGGGAACCGCCGTTCATATAATGGCAGTTCTTACGATTTCTTCCATAGTGGGGTAGATTTTTGCGGTTTGGTCGGTACGGATATTTATGCCGCTGCGGATGGAGTGGTGATTTTCATTGGAGAGATGGTGGTGCGCGGCAATGCGACCGTGATCGATCATGGCTGGGGCGTTTACACAGCCTACGGTCACCAATCGGAAACGCTGGTAAATGTGGGAGATCGGGTTACCCAAGGCCAATTAATCGGGCGCGTGGGCGAGACCGGCCGGGTTTCAGGCCCACACTTGCATTGGGAAGTGATCGTTGGTGGCGTGCAAGTTAACCCCCTGCAATGGCTGGCGCGCGAATTCCCCTAAAATTCTTCGCTCTCTGCGTTTTCCGCATCAAGTTGATCACCGAGTTCTTCAAATATGCCCGCTTGGAAATCAGCGATAACCGTTTGAGCTGCCACAAGCTCTTCTTCTGGTACGAGTAGATCAACCTCGGCCAGCGGCCCAACCGAAAACCCGTAAACGCGGGCAATGCCTTCTTGAGAAGGCCGCACCGAAATGCCCTGGGCTTCTAGCAAACCTCGCATGATCTCTGCTTGCAATTCACCCTGAATGGTGGTGAGAGTTACCCAATTCTGCTCTGTCATTGCTCGAACCTCCAAAATTGCGTAGGTGCAATTTCCTTCTAAACCTTTCGTCACAACAGAATGCGCTTTTTTGCAGACAGGAGACGCAATTTGTGACTAGGGGCATTATTAAGTTGGAGAAAACCAACTTCTTGGGTCGGATTTTATCGGTAAAACATCCGGCTCCGGAAAAAATATATATAACCTTGTAGCACTTTCAGGGTAGAGTATAATATTAGCCGGTTAAAAACGCAAATTTAGCCGAGAAATCTAAAGATTGAGGCTTTTATGGTATTAGCATCATTTTCACTTAAAGAAGGTTATTGGGATGAGTTCGAACTCCGCAACGATGATGTGGAATTTATTTACAATCATTTACTCGAAGTTGAAACTCCCCTCACCCCCCAAGAATTAATTGCCGTATTGGTTGAAGAACGCATTCAGCAAGAAATTCGAATTATTGAACAACAGCGTCTTGATGGCGGCGAAGTTTATTTTCCCAAAGAAAAATATGATGTAGAAAAACAGCTAGTTTTTCCGGCTTTGGGTTGGCGCCAGGGTAAAGTTGTTTCCAAACGTGCCGGATGGAACCCAGATTATGGGGATTTTGAAGTCATCAAAGTGCATTTTGAAGATGGCGACGAGAAAGAATTTGCTGCCGGATTCGAAAATCACAGCTTGAACGAACCGCCGGATGTAGAAGGCAGTGATCTCCCCACGGCTGAGGCGATTTTGGTTTCGCATGGTAACTTGCTGGTTCAGCGCCTGGAAGATGGTTTGTTCGCCAACCCCGATTTTGTGCGCATCGCTTTCAAATGGTTTCCGCGGGCCTTGCTGCTGGATATTAATACGGGTCATTTGAATCTGGCTGAAGCCGTTTTGGATATGTCGGGAGGCGGTCCACTGCCCACCACTGATTTGTTGAAGCAATTGGATTTGGCGGTGGATGAAAATCCCAAACTGGTAGAGTTTTCTTTGGATTTGGCTTTACAGGAGGATCCCCGCTTTGATGAAGTTGGGCCGGCAGGAGAGATTCTCTGGTATCTCAAACGCCTGGAACCTGAAGGTGTCCAAACCTCCCCGCTGACCCTGATCTATAAAGAGATTGATTATGATCGTGACAAGCTAATCCCCGAAATGTTGGAGCTTGAGCGAGTTTTGGATGACGAGCTTTCTCACTTGAAGCCGGTTTCGGGCATTGGGAAAGAAGCCACTATCACTTTGCTTTATCCCCATTGGCGGGCGGGCACCCTTCCCTTGACCCCGCGTGTGCGCCCGTTTTTCCCCACAGCCTATGAAACCCCGCGCATCCGCTTTATTCTGGTGGATGGCGATACCGGCGAAAAATTCCCTGGTTGGGTTGCCCGGCAAGAAGGTTATGTTTTCGGCCTGGAGGATTGGTATCGGGAGCGAGAGTTGATGCCGGGCAGCATTGTGCGTATCCAACCCGGGAAGAAGCCCGGTGAAGTCATCGTCAAAGTGGATGCCCAACGTTCGCGCCGTGATTGGGTGCGCACCGTTTTGGTGGGTACCGATGGTGGAATTGTTTTTGCCACCCTCAAACAGATCGTTGCCGCGGCCTATGATGAACGCTTGGGAATTGCCATCCCCGATATGGAAATGCTCGATAAAATTTGGGAGCGCCGCAAAATTAATCAACCACCTTTTGAGCGTACCGTTGTTGATATGGCGCGGGAACTCACCAAATTGAATACCCAAGGCCATGTGCATGCTTCTGAGTTGTATGCGGCGGTTAATCTTGTCCGGCGTTGCCCACCTGGGCCAATTATGGCATTATTAGCCACACGTCCCTGGTTTACCCATGTTGGTGATTTACACTTCCGGTTCAGCGATTCGGAAAAATAAATAGGATTGGAAATCTTTTAGGAGTATCGAGGTGGTCGAAGTAAAACGTTATAGTCTGGTCAAACCAACCGTCAACACACCGTTTCATATCGATTTTGA
>DOTA01000057.1 GCA_003513015.1 Chloroflexota bacterium | reverse complement strand
AATCCGCAATTGGGTGGGGGATAAATCTAAAGCGCAAATAATCGCATCTTGGTTGCCATCAGCGCCGGCATGTACCGTGCCACGCAACCGTCCCCATACAATCACATTTCCGCCGGCAACAATCTCCGCTCCCGGATTGACATCACCGATGACAATAACGTGTCCTTCGTACTTGAGGCTATGCCCTGAACGCAAGGTACGTTGGATCAAGATGGCTTCGTCACCAGATAATTCGGTGTCGAAAGTGCGCATCAGACGATCGGGGGTTGGTTTGGATAACCGGGTTGCGAGTCCCAAATTCTGGGCGCTTAATTCGGTTGTGGGGGAATGGCTCAACAAAGCCCTAAGGTTGATACTCCGTTCCGAAAGAACATCGCGCAGATGGCCAATATCCGCGGCCTTGAGAATCTGATTGCCAACATCTAGGGTGAGTTGTGCGCCTTTGAGAAAATTTGCCTGCTGATCGATACGTTGCAGCAAAGCTTCTTCGAGAACCGGCCATTCTCCCTCGGTGAGAGTAATCAATAAGCCCTCGCGAATACCTTTGATGGTGACTAGGGGGGATGTTTTGTTATCGTCTGTCAAAAGATTGCGGCTCCACAAATCGCGGATCGATCATACTAACTGTTGTTACACAACACTTTCAGTAGCGAGTCAGGAACACACTTCTACCTGGCTCAGCATGCTCCTGGCTCGCCGTCGAAGAAACGGCGGAGCGCGTAACGTGAGTTACCAAAATCAATTTCAGCGATTATAGCATGACCTCAGGGGTTTCCCAACGCCGAATCAATCGATTTGAGTTCAAAATAGGCCTCAAGTACCCTGCGTACCATCGGCCCAGCAACGGGCGCACCTTCGCCACCGTTGTAGGCGAAAGCGATTACGGCGATCTCTGGATTTTCGTAAGGGGCGTAAGCGACCGTCCAGGCATGAGAAGGCCAGAGACCCGGAACGCACAGGTTATTGGCAGCGGCAAACTCATCACAATATTCGGCTGTGCCAGTTTTACCGGCCGCAGGGATGGTCAGTCTAGAGAAGCCTGTCGAATCTACCGACAAAGTACCATCGGTAACGGCTTTGCGCATACCTTCCTGCACTTTTGCGAATACCCAGGGTTGGACAATCTTTTTCTCGCCAGTAAGTTTGGCCTCACAACCACCCGCACTGGCAGGGTCAGCATAAACGTCGATCATCGGGTCTTTGGTGAGGTCCCACTTCATTTCAGGCTGAAACGTTTGTATCGTTCGGCCATCAGGATCAGTGATCTCATGGATGACCGTCGGACGCATCAATTTGCCATCATTCGCTATCGTGGCAGCTGACATTAATATCTGTAAGGGAGTAGCGATCACAAAACCCTGTCCCACGCTGGCGATATAAGTATCGCCGATGGCCCAGTTTTCACCCTGGGTGATGCGCTTCCAACGGGGATCAGGCACCAACCCATCGGCAACATCGGGCAATTCTATGCCGGGATAGGCCCCATACCCCATCGCTCGGGCATAACTACCTAAACGACAAATTCCCAAACCTTCGGGGACTTCATCTTCATAGCCCCCACCTAATTTGTAGAAGTAAACATTACTGGAATTGGAGATGCCTCCGAGAAAATCAAGTTCGCCAAATCCTCCAGGGTTAGCCCCATTTTTGTAGATCCAATCGACAAATCGTTTGGCAAAACCGGGATCGTTGGGCGCGTATTTTTCGGTAACCTCGATATAACCGGGGGTTTTAATCACCTGTTCGGGTGTAACCACGCCTTCATTCAGGGCGCCCACCGCGGTCGTGATTTTGAAAACCGAACCTGCGGGGAGTTCAGCCCCAACTGCATGATTCAACAGCGGGTCGCGCACATCATCGAGGAGTTGTAAATAATAGTATCCGGGGATGATGCGAGCCATGCGGTTATTTTCATAGGTTGGGTAATTGACCATGGCAAGAACTTCGCCTGTGCGCGGATTCATGGCGATGATTACCCCGCTCGTGATTTGGATTTTGTCTAAATATGTATTCCAGGCATCAATTTCACTCAGTAAAATCGTTTGGGCAGCTTCTTGGAGGCGGAGATCAATCGTCAAGTATAGGTTTTGCCCTGGGATGGGTGGAATGGTCGGTCGAATATCGCGCACAATCTGCCCGGCAACATCGACTTCGACGACGCGTTTGCCAGGCTTGCCCGAGAGAATGGTCTCGTAGTAGCGTTCCAAACCGGCGTAACCCACTTTGTCGCGATTCGGGACATAGCCCCGCTCACGATAATAGGCTTCATCGGCCGCTGAAATGGGGCCTAAAAAGCCGATCAGAGAAGCAGTTAATTCGCCGGTGGGATAATCCCGAACAGATTCGACCTCGATTTGGATACCGGGCCAATCGATTGCTTTCTCCTGAATGATGCGGGCAACATCTTCATCGATATTACAAAGAATTTTAACCGCGGAGTAAGGCGAACTGGTTTGAGCATACGTTACAACTTGAGCGATACCCAATTCGGATACGCAGGGATTATAGGGCGCGGTTTCGAGATCGCCCAAGTTAACGGGCCAATCAACCAATGCTGAGAGTTGGCGAAAAATCTCTTGAATTGCGCCTTCGCTATCCGGTAAATTGGCCGCCACAACCACAAGATTGTAGGATGCTACATTGCGAGCCAGAACAATGCCATTTCGATCGTAGATGACACCTCGTAAAGTTGGCAAGCTGATTTCGCTGATCCGATTCTCCTCAGCCTGGGCAATAAACTCAGATCCCTGTATCACCTGATATTGAAAAACACGTAGGAGAAAAATGCCAAAAATCAGCGCCAGGACAATGACAAAAGCCCACACCCGCCAGGGAGCAATGCGATTGGATAAAGTTGCAGAACTGCTCATAAATCGATTTCTTCAGGGTATAACCATTCTGCCAAATCTTTTACGAGTGCATAAACCGGGATTGCCAGTAAGAGATTCAAAATGATACTTGGCAAAATGATTAAATTGAGCGTATCTAAAAACGGCAGGGCCGTGCCCGCAATACTCAAGTATAACGCCGTGAAAATATTTACCAACAATGAGCCAGCAAATGTGACTGCTAGCATCGCCAAAATAGGCGCCTGCCAGATCCTTTGTCGCAGCAAAAGCGCTAAAAAAGTAACCGCTAGATAGCTGGTAATGGGAATCACATTATCCAGGGCAGAAACGTAAGCCATAATCATGCCAGCAATCAGTGCCCATTGCCAGGCAGAGCGCACCCGTTCTTGCAAGGCCCAGGCGATTACNNATAGCAAGAAGGGTAGCTAACACGGTAATTCAATTCTACTACGAGCGAATGAGTTCGGAATGAGAGCGATTTTCAACCAAGCGATTATGGCTGATTGGCAGGCAAAAGTGGTTCAACATCAACAGGTTGGAAATTCGAAATCACCAGCACAATCTCAAGCTGTTCGAAATCCACAACCGGCTGCACGGAACCACTTTGGAAGAGATCAAAATCCTGGCTGCGGACGCTGGTAACCTGCCCGATCAGAATATTCGGCGGATAATTGCCACCGAAACCGGAGGTGAGTACCAGATCCCCAGGGTTAACGTTCGCCTGCTGTGGAATGAAATCCAGGGAGAGGTCGCCCGTAATCGAACCCAACAAAACAGCCCTTTCACTGGAAGGCTGCAAGCGCACATTGATACTCGTGGCCGGATCGGTGATTAGCTGAACATTCGCCGCGGCTGCTGTCACCCGCGAAATCCGCCCCACCAAGCCTTGCTGGGTCACCACCGGCATCCCGCGCCGTAAACCATCATCTGAACCGCGATTGATAATTACATACTGCAAAAATGGGCTCGGATCCCGCCCAATTACGCTGGCCCCCACATATTCATACTCCGGGTAAGCCCGAGCGAAATCAAGTAAAGAAGAGAGAATCTGGTATTCAGTAAGTTGCTGCTGCAACTCAATGATCTGGGATTCGAGGCTAGAAACTTCGGCCTCCAAAGCCACGTTGCGTTGGGACAATTCGGCTACATCCCGGGGGGTTGAAAGAATGCTCTGGACTGCCATGTAACGCTCCGAAAGCCAGGTTTGCGCACTCACAACAGGTGAAAGCACCAACTGCGCCAATGGAGTCAAATATCCGCTGACAGCCAAAATCACCAAACCAATGGCAATCACTGCTATCACAATGGTTCGCAACGAGCGAGGGGGTCTGTAGTTCATAACACGGATACTTGAATACCCGGCTTCATTTCAGGCATTCAAACTTGACAAACTCAAGAGCGAATATGACGCGTGCTGCCACGCTCTAGCCCCACAAATAACGTGCTCCACATGTTTAAGTTTTCTAAGGAAATACCAGCGCCGCGAGCCACACAACTGATGGGATCATCTGCCACCCAAGTGCGAACGTGCAATTCATCGGTGAGACGTTCCGCCAAACCCAGTAGCAAACCGCCACCACCCGCCAGACAGATTCCTGTATCCATCAGATCAGCCACAATTTCCGGAGGAGCCTCATCTAAAGCATCTTTCACGGTATCCACAATGGTTTGCACCGATCCGGCCATGGCCTCGCGCAGCTCCACCGACGAAACTTCCACGGCCTCGGGCAATCCGGTGATCAAGTTGCGCCCGCGCAGGGCCATAGTCTTCTCTTGCGGCAGGTGGTAAGCCGAGCCAATCGTCATTTTGGCGGTTTCGGCCATACGCTGGCCGATCAATAAATTGTATTTATTCCGTATATATTGGATGATATCCTCATCCAATTCGTCGCCCGCTACACGCAACGAACGCGAAACCACCACACCTTTCATTGAAAGGATCGCCACTTCCGAAGTCCCGCCGCCAATATCAACCACCATACTGCCGCGCACTTCATTGATCGGCAGCCCGGCCCCCAAAGCTGCCGCCACCGGTTCTTCAATCAAAAAAACCTCGCGCGCCCCTGCTGATAAAGCCGCATCATAAACCGCGCGCTTCTCCACCTCTGTAACACCTGCGGGAATACCCACAACCACCCGCGGGCGTGGCACGGGCACCACACTCTGCTGGTGAGCCTTGCCAATAAAATATTCTAACATTGCCTGGGTAATCTCAAATTCCGAAATCACCCCATCGCGCAAAGGACGCACCGCAATCACATTTGCTGGCGTGCGTCCGACCATCTCCTTGGCTTCTGCGCCAATCGCCAACGGTTGGCGAGTGCGCTTTTCAATTGCCACCCAGGAAGGCTCGTTAATCACAATGCCCTTCCCGCGTACATTCACTAACGTATTTGCCGTGCCCAGGTCGATCCCAATATCGAGTGAGAACAAACCCAGTAACCAGTTGAGGGGATTAAATGCCAACTGCGGCTCCTTTACACATAAAAATGGCGCACGATCGCGCCTGACTTGATCGGCATTATACCAGATTGCGCCTGATCGCTAATCGGAAAGTTGTTACGCTTTCATTACAATCTCCTCAAATTCACAGGCGCTAAAGTAGTTCGATTCTCTGGTATCATGGTGAAAATTTCAACATCCAACACCAAAAACCGATCCGCTCAATTCAACCGAACTTCGATATTTTATCAAAGACATGGATTTTACACCGCGCCCCGCTCAAATTGAAGTGCTCAAATACACCCACGGCAGCATGGGAATTTCAGCTGTTCCCGGCAGCGGAAAGACTCATACCCTTTCAGCTTTGGCCGCACAATTGATCCTGCAACACAGGTTGAAACCCAACGAAGAAATTTTAATCGTCACGCTCACAAACTCCGCAGTTGACAATTTTTCATCTCGCATCAACGCCTTTTTGGATACGCAAACCCGCCGGCCGCTGATCCTCCCTTTTCGGGTGCGCACCTTGCACGGGTTGGCCCACGATATCGTGCGCGAGCGTCCCGATCTGGTCAGCCTGGATTCAAATTTTCAAATTATCGACGAACGCGAAGCCGATAGCATCCGCAACGATGCCGCTCTGGCCTGGCTGCGCAGTCATTCCCAAGCCCTGGATGACTACCTGGATCCCAACCTTGAAGAAAACCGCATCAACTGGATTACCCGCGAACCTCTGCCAAATTTGTTAATCAGCATCGCCACGGCTTACATCCGTACCGCCAAAGATATGCAGGTCACGCCCGATGTGCTCAAAGCGCAGCTTGAGCGTTTGCCCCTGCCTCTCCCCCTGGCAGAAATGGGTGCGGCTATCTATGCCGATTACCAGCGCGCTCTGGCTTATCGCGGCGCCGTTGATTTTGATGATCTCATCCGGCTGGCCCTGCAAGCGCTTGAGGCCGACCCAGAATTTTTGCGGCGTTTGCAAAACCGCTGGCCCTACATTCTCGAAGATGAAGCCCAAGATAGCAGCCGCCTGCAAGAGCGTATTCTCCGTTCGGTGGTGGGCACTGATGGCAATTGGGTACGGGTGGGCGACCCCAATCAGGCAATTTTCGAAAGTTTCACAACTGCCAGCCCCAAATACTTGCGGAATTTTATGCAGGAAGCGGATTATGCCCTGGATTTACCCAACTCCGGGCGTTCAACACAGAGCATCATCAACCTGGCGAATGAACTGATTGCCTGGACCCGGGAGGGCCACCCCACCCCAGAAGTGCGCGACGCCCTGGATGAACCCTACATCCTGCCCACTCCTGAGGGTGATCCCCAACCCAACCCGCCCGACCAGCCCGAACAGATCTATCTGATTTCGAAAAAATATTCATCTGCGGGCGAATTAGAGGCCATCGTCAATTCCATCGAGCGTTGGCTGCCTGAAAATCCGGATAAAACTATCGCGGTGCTGGTGCCGCGCAACGACCGCGGTTTCGCGCTGCGCGATTTGTTGGCAGCACGCGAAATTCCCACGCACGACGGTTTACTGCGAGCATCTAGCACAACACGATTCGCGGCAGGCGCGCTGGGGAATATCTTGCGCTACTTGGGCGATCCGCAATCGGCGCGCAAGCTGGCGACGGTCTATCAAGTTTGGCGGCGGGCCGACCGGGAAGATGCCGATTTGTGGGCACAGGCCGAGGAAATCTCCCAGATGATCGCGCAAATCCCGCGGGTGGAAGATTTCATTTGGCCGCGGGGTGGATCGGACTGGCTAGATTCGCTCGATTTAGCGGCGACCAACCCTGAATTTCAGGAATCATTGCTCGCTTTTCGGGAGCGGGTACAAATCTGGCAGGGAGCGGTGCTGCTGCCGGTTGATCAAATCATTCTGACTCTATCCCAAGATTTATTCAGCGAACCCACGGAATTAGCCATCGCCCATAAATTGGCGGTGCTGCTGCGGCAGGCTGAAAACACGCACGCCGATTGGCGCTTGCCCGAATTAGCCGGAGAACTGGCCGTGATCGCCAAAAACGAGCGCCGTTTTCTAGGTTTCAGCCCCGATGACACTGGATTCGATCCGGACGCTCACAAAGGCGAAGTGGTAATTTCGACGGTTCACAAGGCTAAAGGGCTGGAGTGGGATCGAGTGTATTTGATGTCGGTCAATAGTTATAATTTTCCGTCTGGGGATGCCTATGACACCTATCTGCCAGAGAAATGGTTTGTCCGCGAGCATCTGAACCTGGAA
>DOTA01000530.1 GCA_003513015.1 Chloroflexota bacterium | reverse complement strand
AACACGCTTCGACCTGGCTCAGCATGCTACCGGCTCGCAGTCGAAGGGGCGGCTAAGTGCGTTACGCGAGTCCCCTGAAATTCACACAAAGATGTAAAGCAGAGCGCATGTGATAAGATTTATAATACCCTCGGTCACAAATTGCGCCTCCTGCCTGTCAAAAAGCGAAACTTGTGACCGTGAAGGGCATAGAAAGTAGCTTGGTTTGCTTGGGGTGGTTGCCAGGAGTGGTTGTGTGAAGTTATTTAAGAATCGGTCGATCCACCGAAAAGTGATCTGGTCTGTTCTGTTTGGGGTGATACTTTGGTTGTGGGCCTGCCAGACTCAATCATCCAAAAGCCGCCCAACCGCTGAACCGCCCTCTGTAAATGTTGGTAAACACGCGGGGATCACAAACGCGCTGCCCTTTGATCAACAGAAAATTTATTTCGAACAATATACCGGCGAAAATGGCCTGTCGATGAACACTGTTCATGCGGTTTTACAGGATCGCCTGGGATATATTTGGATTGCAACCGAAGATGGGCTGAACCGTTTTGATGGCCACACCTTCAAAATCTACCGGGCCAATTCGGACGATCCCGAAAGTCTGAGCGTCAGTAATATTCAATCTTTGTTTGAAGATCGCGATGGCTACCTTTGGTTGGGTGCCTATGAAGGGGGCCTCATCCGCTACGATCCTTTCAGAGATCGCTTTGAGCAATTTTCACCCGATCTCAAAGGAACTAATCTCAAATCCCTGGTGATTTATGCCATCCAACAAGATCAAGCCGGAGGGCTGTGGTTTGGGAGTAATGGCGGCCTTTTTCGATACGATCTGCAAGCCGATCGTTGGGAACATTACGCCTTTAACCCTAACAATCCAACCAGCCTCAGTTCGAATAAAATCCACGCACTTTTGGTCGACTCGGCTAATCACTTGTGGATTGGCACTGATAATGGCTTGAACTTATTCGATCCCCAGGCACAAGCTTTCAATCATTATCAACATGATCCCGCGAATCCAAATAGTTTGAGCGTAAATGAGATTTATGCCCTCTACGAAGATCGCTCAGGGCATCTCTGGCTTGGCACAAACGGGGGAGGCCTCAACCGCTTTGATCCGCAAAAAGTTAGCTTTGAAAGCTGGACTTCCGATCCCGGCGATCCTGCCAGCCTGAGTGATAACGCCGTCTCTGCCATTGTGGAAGATGCCGCCGGATTATTATGGGTGGGCACGCGAGTAGGCCTCAACTATTTCAACCCCCAAACCGGAGCAGTTACCCGCTTCACCACCAACCCCGCCGATCCCCACAGCCTCAGAGATGATTGGATTCAAGCCCTACATTTGGACAGAACCGGTGGTTTGTGGGTTGGCAGTTCCTATGGGGGTGTCAGTTATTTTCACCCGCTCTCCGCACAGTTTCGGCACTTTTTGCCCGCGCCCGCGGCCGTTGACCCTATCAGCGAAAACTCGGTTTGGAGCGTATATCAGGAGGCCAGCGGCACGCTCTGGTTGGGCACCAATGGCGGCGGCCTGAAAAAGTGTTCGCTGGAAACATCCGCTTGCCAGGATTACCGCCATGCTGAAGATGATCCTGCCAGCCTGAGCAGTGATGTGATTGTAGCAATTGCCCCGGATGCTAGTGGCGATCTTTGGCTGGCAACCTGGGGGGGAGGCCTTAACCGCTTTAATCCCAAAACCGAGGAATTCACCCATTTCCGTGCCAACGAAGATGCCCCGCAAACCATTAGTAGCGATACAGTCTGGTTGATTCTGCAAGACAGCCAGGGCCTATACTGGATCGGCACCGATGCCGGATTGAATTCCTTCGATCCCCAAACGGAGCAGTTTACTCAATATCTCCACGATCCCGCCAATCCCCAAAGCCTCAGCAACGATCAAATTGTGGCCCTTTGCGAAGATGCTCGCGGCCAACTCTGGGTTGGCACGCAAGACGGGCTAAATATTCTGGATCGAGAAACCGGCCAATTTACGCGGCTCTATCACGATCCTAATAACCCCAATAGCCTCAGTCATAACACGGTTTTCAGCATCTACGAAGACCCGCAAGGCCAATTCTGGATCGGCACTTATGGGGGCGGCTTGAACCGCTACGATCCTGCCAGCCAAACCTTCCAGCACTACCGGGTTGCCGAGGGGCTAGTCAACGACTCCATCTATGGCATCTTGCCGGATGAATCTGGAAATTTGTGGATCAGCACCAACAACGGCCTCTCGAAATTTAATCCAATCACGGAAATCTTCAAGAATTTCAGCGAGAACGATGGCTTGCAGGCCAGCGAATTCAACTTCAACGCCTATTTCAAAAATGATAGCGGCGAAATGTTCTTCGGCGGCGTCAATGGTGTCACGGTCTTTCGCCCCGCCGAAATTTTTGATAACCCTTACCCACCCCAAATCGTCCTGCAGTCTATCTCTCAGGGCGGAGAACCGCTTAAATTAACGGAATCCTTTGAAACCGTCACTGATCTCACGTTGCGCTGGCCCAACAATTATTTCGATTTTGAATTTGCCGCCCTCAATTATTATCAGCCTGAATACAACCAGCACGCCTATCGCCTGGAGAATTTTGATAAGGACTGGAACCAGATCGGCACGCGCCGCTTTGGGCGTTATACCAATCTCCCCGGAGGCAGCTACACCCTCAGGCTGATCGGCTCGAATAATGATGGCCTCTGGAATGATCTCGGCCAATCGCTGACCATCCGGGTGATTCCGCCCCTTTGGCAAAATCTCTGGTTTTTGGGTGGTATGGCCCTGGTGTTGTTAGTCGCCCTTGTGGTTGGATACCGTTTCCGTGTGCGCAGTTTGGAAACCCAGGCCACCGAGCTTGAAAATCAAATCTTGGAGCGCACGCGTGAAATCGATGCCCGGCGCAAGCAAATCGAAGCTCTCTACCAGGCCGATGAAGATTTGTATCGCCACCTCGAGTTAGATCAGGTACTCCAGGCTTTGGTGGATAATGCCGTGGAAATCTTGAGGGCCGATAAAGGTTCCCTGCTTTGTTGGGATGCCAGCCGGAATTTTCTGGTGATCCGTGCCTCCCATAATTTTCTACCCTCCACGGTTGCCGAAACCCGCATCCCGCGCGGGGCGGGCGTGGTCGGGCAGGTAGCCGCCACCGGAGAATCCATCGCTGTGGAAGATGCCTGGCATGATCCCCGCGTGACACTCTCCATCACCGAGGCAGAGGGGATCGGGGCCTTCATCCAGGTACCCATCAAAACCGGGGATGATGTTTTCGGCGTGTTCAGTGCCGATTATGCCCAGCCGCGTAGCTTTAGCCAGGATGAGAGACGCCTCTTGATGTCGCTGGCACAACGCGCCGCTATCGCTATCCAGAATGCGCAAATTTATGAACAGGCTCGCCAACTGGCCGCCTCAGAAGAGCGTAACCGTCTGGCGCGGGAACTGCACGATGCCGTCACCCAAACCCTGTTTTCTGCCAGCNNGGTGCCCTGGCCGAAATGCGCGCTTTATTGCTGGAACTCCGCCCCGCAGCGCTGTTAGAGACCAGCCTGGAAAATCTCTTGCGGCAGTTAGGCGAGGCCATTATGGGGCGTGAGAGCATTTCGGTCATCATTGATACCCAAGGGGAGTGCAAGCTGCCGCCGGATGTGCATATCGCCCTGTATCGCATCGCCCAAGAAGCGCTCAACAATGTTGTCAAACATGCCCGGGCCAACCATGTGCGGATTAACTTGAAATATCTTTGCACAGATGATGAGCAGTTTGCGGGTGTTGAACTCTCCATCGTGGATGATGGGCGCGGTTTCAAGCCCCAAGGGATTGCCCCGGAGCGCCTCGGTTTGGGGATCATGCGCGAACGGGCCGAATCCATTGGGGCGCGACTCGAAGTTGAGAGCCAGCCCGAAACAGGGACGCAGGTAGTTGTAAAATGGAAATTGGAGGAATTACCATGAACACTGAAAATCCGATCCGGGTGCTGATTGTTGACGATCACAGCATGGTTCGAACCGGGTTAGCCACTTTTCTGGAGGTCAGTGAGGACCTGGAATTGATCGGTGAAGCCGGGAATGGTGCCGAGGCGCTCGCGCTTTGTGAGCAATCGCAACCCGATGTGGTTTTGATGGATTTGGTGATGCCAGAGATGGATGGTGTGGCCGCCACTCAGGCCATCAAAGCGCGCTGGCCTGAAATCCAGGTGATTGCCCTCACCAGCTTTCAGGAAGGTGAAATGGTGCAGGAGGCGCTCAAGGCTGGAGCGATCAGCTATTTATTGAAGAATGTATCGATGGATGAATTGGCGCGGGCCATTCAGGCTGCCCACGTTGGAAGGTCAACTATGGCACAGGAGGCGGTGCAGGCCCTGGTGCAATCATCAGGGCGGGAGCAAACCCCTGGGGTTAACCTGACCCCTCGCGAATTCCAGGTTTTGGAACTTCTGGTCGAGGGTCTGAAAAATCCAGAAATTTCAGAGCGTCTTTACATCAGCATCGGCACCACGCGCACGCATGTGAGCAATATTTTTGCTAAGTTGGGTGTATCCAACCGGGCGGAGGCCATCACGTTAGCCCTGCGCAATAAACTGGTGAAATAAATCAGATAGGTATCGGATAGCGAAATCCCGCGGGTGCCGGATGTGCCCGCGGGATTTGTTTGTTAACCTTAAGCAAGCAATGCCAACATGGAATAGAAATTGTTAAAAGAAGGATGACAACATGAAATTTGCAAAATGGGTTTTTCGCACCGCCGGCATATTTGGCTTAATCGTGATGGTTCCCATGCTCTTTGCCGAGAAATTGATCGAACAAGTACTGCCACCCGTTGTGAATCATCCGGAGTTTTTTTACGGTTTCGTGATCCTGAACATCTGCTGGCAGGTGCTCTACATCTTCTTGTCGAGAGATCCACTTCGGTTTCGCCCCATGATGATTCCTGCGTTTTTCGCCAAAGCCAGTGGGCCGGTGGCCTTAATTTGGTTGTATTTACAAGGTCGAATATCCAGCCAATGGATTACGGGTAAAGAAACTGCAAACAGTTGACACAAAGAAAAATGTGATGGAGACAAAATGAACGTTAAAAAACTGATCATCGCCGCGCTTTTATGTCTGGGAGGTGTCATGGTGTTTGTGCTGGGCAGCCCTTACTACCGCACATTTCCCACAAATTGGAATTTACGCTACTACCTGGCGCTGGTGACCTTTTTTCTTTTGTTGGCCCTGGTTTTCAAACGGGTCAACTCACTTGCACGTTACAGCCCGGCGGCGTATGCCCTGTTTATTGCGGCCAGTGCCCTGCTCTTCCTGAAAATCGGGATTTTGAACATCCCCAGTAATGAAGTGAACCCGCTGCAAGAGATCGCATTGGATAAATTGTCGCAATTTTTGCACGTGGTGAGCGCGATCCTGGTGCTGACGCTGCTCGGTGGTGACAATTTGAAATCCATCTTCATCCGAAAGGGAAATTGGAAATATGGTCTGAAGTTTGGGTTGATTTCTTTTGCCAGTTTTGCCGTTTTGGGGGTTATTCTGCAGTGGGAGGCGCGGGGGATGTTTGCGAACCTGCCCGCGGCCTTACCCTGGTTGCTGCTCTTCGTTTTCTCGAATTCGATCATGGAAGAACTCTGGCTGCGGGCAATCTTTTTGAAAAAATATGAGGTATTGCTGGGGCGGTGGGCGGCCATCCTGGTGACGGCCTTGGTTTTTGGAACTTCTCATGTGTTTGCCACCTATGATTTTCCAGGGGGTGGGTTGGTTTTTGGCGTGGTGGTCTTTGTGCTGGGGCTAGTGGGTGCGCAGGCGATGTTCAAAGAAGATGGCTTGATTGGTCCAGTTTTATTTCACGCCGGTTATGATCTGGTGATTATCATCCCAATTCTCAACTCCTTGTAAAAGGCAATTCGATGAAAATTTTAATTGCTGATGATAAAGATTCCGTCCGTTACGGATTAGCCGCCTTTTTGGAAGAGCAAACGCAGGTGGAAATTGTGGGTGAGGCCGTTAATTTCAAGGATTTACTCCACCTGATGCTGATCGGCTGCCCCGAAATGATCTTGCTGAGTTGGAATTTACCCGGCCAACGTGGCAAAAACCTACTGAACTCGGTGCGGCTGATCTGCCCGGAGGCATACATTGTGGTGATGAGTAGCCAAATCGAAACCGCCGAAGAAGCCCTCTCATGGGGTGCGGATAACTTTATCAGCAAAGCGGAGCCGCCCGAACGGCTCCTGGAAGTGATTCATCAAGCGATGTCGAGACCCACCTTCTCCTCCAAGTAGTGGGAATCGGGTGATCCCGGATGTCAGTCGGCCGGGATCACCCCCGCCCCCAATTGAAAAATGAACTCAACCTTCATTTTGGGTGTATAAATATTTAGGCTCTACTGGGTATGCCGTGAAGAAAGCAAAACTCATTAGATCACGGATTCAAGGAAATCAGCACGCTGAGCTTGTCGAAGTGTGCTGAACCGCAATGTTCAATAGCGTTGGAGGCAAAGATGAAAGAGATCCGCGTAAAAGTAAACCAGATTGAATTGCAGGTTTGCGATTACGAACAAACCAGGGATGCGATCATTTTTCTGCATTTTAGCGGGGCCAACTTGATGATGTGGCAACGCATTCTCCCCTATTTCCAAAATGATTATCGTCTGATTCTGGTTGATTTACCGGGACACGGCAAATCAGACCGGCCCGAAAGTGGCTACCACATGGATGAACTGGCCCGTGATGTGATTGGCGTGATGGGGCAACTTGACCTTGAACGAGCGCATTTTATTGGGAGTTCGCTAGGCGCAGAAGTGGCTCTTAGCCTGGCAGCCAATCATCCCGAAAAGGTGATCTCGTTAATTTTGGATGGCGCCTTGAGCAGTGAATCTGGCCCCTATGGAACGTGGGAAGGCTCGCAGGCCGAATTTGAAGCCCACGTGGCCGACCAATTGAAAAAAATTCGCAATACCCCGCAGCCGATCTATCCTTCGTTAGAGGCGTTAATGGCCGATCGCCAGGAAATCTATGAAAAATACGAGTGGTGGAATGAATATCTTGAAGCAGTCGTAAGGTACGATGCCTACCAGGTCAGCGATGGAGAATACTCGCGCGGTATGGGGAAAAAAGCCACCGAAAACTACATGCGCGATTATTTCCATTATCGCTTCGAAGATTACTACCCCAAAGTGAAATGCCCGTTATTGATGTTGGCGGAAAAAGACCTCGATGATGCGCGCGAAGCAGCCGCCATCCAGGGCTTGAGCGCGTTAGCCGAACAAGCCGAGATCGTAGAAATCAGCGATTGGGCGCATCCTTATATGTGGATGTTAAACCCGGATGAAACCTGCCAGGCGATATTGCAATTCTTGCATGGCCTAGCCCAATGAAAACACAAATCCGATATCTATCGGATATCCAAATCCCGCAGGTGCCCGATGTGCCTGCGGGATTTTCTTGCCGATTTTGAATTCCGCATCTTTGGAAATGATGTTGTCTCGATCGGATATTCCTGTTTGGGATAAGGCCTCATGTTACTTCGTCTCGGGCTGGTAAGTCCGCCCAACGCTGACGAGTGCTAACATTTGGCATGCTCACTCGCTGCCTGGCACAATTGCCTGGGTTACCGCACCTCCGATGGGTTGGTATGGTCAGAGTTGTTCCTTCCGCACTTAGAAACAACGGATGATGAATTTTTCGTGGATTTGATTACCAAAATGGGTAGGCTGCATTTTTCGATGAGATCCTGGTTTGCTCGCACAGGAAAATTGAAAAACTGCTAAACTATGCCCTTCACGGTCACAAATTGCGCTTCCTGCCAGCTAAAAAAGCGCAATTTGTGACCGGGGGCATTACAACAAAACAGAGGAGATAAAAAATGCCCCCTTTTCCGACTTGCAAAATCACAATTTTGAAAACGCTGTATCACCCCGATTTAGCCGAAGAATACCGTCGCCCGGATGTGCCTAAAGAGCCGTGTCCGTTTTTCCGAGTGGGCGATGAATTCACGGTGAATTATCTCGCCGAACGCCCGGAGGCATTCAAGTGCGATTGGGCCTGGCACGACATCCATAAAATCATCATGATCCTGATGACCAATGGCAACTTCGGCACCTGGATGAAAAACGAAAACAACTTCATCACCTGCTGCACCGATGGCGTGAA
>DOTA01000396.1 GCA_003513015.1 Chloroflexota bacterium | reverse complement strand
CCAATGGGGATGGGCTGCCCATCCCAAATTCCGGAAACGATGGAACTGGAATTCGTGGTGGGTTCCGGTACCCTCGAGATTCCCGCGTCCCCCTGAGGGATATACATCACCGTGCCCGCCAGTGTTTTCACAGGACGGTAAAACTGATCAACAGCGGCCAGCATTTCCGGCGTCCAGCGTTCTTTGTGAACCGGCCAGGTGCCGAAATGGTGGATCAAAATCCCGTCAAAATTTTGCGCGGCGATTTCATCCAGCAAAGGTTGCTGATCCCACATGCCGGCGTTGGCAAGTTGGCTGACTTCGAAAGGCTGAAGGTAGAGCGGGCGATCGTTCATGGTGAGCATGCCCATATATTCATCCGCCAAAATGGGATCGGCCATTTTTTTGACTTCTTGCTCTAAAAATTGCAATTGAGTGAAATCCATGCGGCGCGGCGACAGAATCCAATCGACATTATTGATCATCGAAGATTGAAGCAAAATGCCAAACTGGATTGAAATCAAAAAAATCACGAGGGCGTGCCGCCAGGGGTACGGGCGCGTCCAAACGATCAAAATCCCGGCGATCAAGGCCAGGGCGGCAGCCAACTCGAGGAAATAGTTGATATTGGAGCCAATTTTGCCAATGGTCAGGCCGGAGAAGAAGGCTCCCACCAAAAACGGGGCCAGCAGCGGCCAGGATTTTTTACTCTGCCAATCTTGGCGCGAGCGCCACCCCAGCAGTAAGAACAAGACCCCCAACGATAAAATGAGATATGCATCATCCCAGAGCCGGTTGAGATTATCTTTGAGCCGCGCCCAGCCGAATTCGTTTACGTTGGCGGTGACGATGTTGTAATAAAAACCGCCATCCGTGAGGGTATTGATGATGAAAAACAAGGTCAAACCCAACCCGCCAACGAGGAAGGCCAGGGCCAGCGCCCGGCGTTTGTTGTGGCTCCAGAGCCAGACAAAGGCGGCAAAGGGCGCGGCTAAAGCGTAAGATTGGCGCGTGTAAACCGCGGCGATCAAGAGCAATCCGCCCCCTACCCAACCCCAGCGAGCCTGCGGCCAGCGCGCAAAAACGTAGAGTGCAGCCGTAGCAAAGGCCAGCGCCAGCGAGTCGATGCGCGCCCGACCTGACCATTGCACCACATAGGGACTGGCTAAAAAGAACAGCGCTGCCACCAAAGCCGCAAAATATTTCTCATTGAAATTATGGAGCAGGCGTTGAATTTTAGTAGCATCTTTATCTGAAACATTAGAGGCTGTGAGTTGATCTTTGCTTAAAGTGTAAATCGTTAAACCGATGAAAATCGCCGAAAACAAAGTCGCTACCACCGAAATGACCCGCGCCATGTGAAAAGGCGAAGCGAACCAATGCAAAAAAGGAATCAGAGAAATCACATACAACGGGGGGTAATTGGCGATGGTATAAGGCGGGGTCGCTAGGCTAGCCCGGTAGATGTTTTCTCCCGCGGACAAGCGTAGGGCTTGATCAATAAGTGGGGCTTCGCCGTAATCCAAGGAATAGGGGAACGAAACTGAAACGATACTATGAAGCACAAAAATCGCCGCGGCGGCGACCAGGAAAAACCAGGAAACGATTTTGACCCCTTCGCTAAAATAGGGCTGTAATTTTTGAGATAGCTGATTAATTGGATTTAGCATACGAATTCGTCCGATTAAATGTACAGTGCCAACAATAAAAAACCGCTTTCCACGGCCAATGTGCGGGCTAACATCAGCCAACCTTGCGGCTTACCGATGTTACGGTGTTGGTATTCGAAGCCACCGATGATAATCACAATTGCCAATATTGCCATTGGCAGGCTGATGAGAATATTGACCAGAGATAAACCACCCTGGCCCAGGGTCACCTGCCAGGCATCCCAAGGAAAAAATCGGGCATAGGTACGGATGAAGATTTCACGCCCAGCCATAAAAGTTAGCACAGACAAGATCGCCGTGAACAGCCACAGGCCATAGGCCATACTCGCAGTACGCGCACTCGCTTTGGGGTCAAAAAGTCCATCGCTCATATAAGCATCCTATAAAATTAGATAAGGCAAAATCAAGATAAATAATTGCCCAACAATGGTAATGCTGAACAACTTCCAAGAGCCGGGTTGGCCGAAATTGCGATAGTGATATTCCCCACCGCCAATGATCAGGCCAATGTAGAAAATCGCGCCGAGGTAAACCGCAATCATCGCCAGCGGTGTAGCTCCTTTAACTCCCCAGCCCANNGCGACCGCCGCCATAATAGCTAGATCGCGAATCACAATCAGGTTGAGCAGGCCAATAAAGGCCGAGCCTAACCAGAGCAAGCCTGCAACGATAGCTGTGATCTTAAACCGAGGGCGAACTACAAGGGACTGGTCGAACTGCTCCACAGAGGCCAGCATAAAAAAGAAGCAAGCCAGGGTAGGGTAAACACCAATTTTATGTGCAGGCGCTACCACAGCTTTGACCGCATACATCTGCCAAAACCCCAGAACGGTTAGGATTAGCCCCAGCAAAGAGAACACCAGCGGAGCTGAGGTTCCCAGGCGCGGCCAAAAGTTTGCGCGAGGTTTTCGGGTTTGCAAGCGAGGGGCGATCGCGGCAAAACTCATCTGTTGGGGCAAATCCGCAGCATTGAGTACGGCCCTCAACTCGTTAGAAATCTGGCGCTGGCGTAATTCTTGCTCGGCCAGGCTCGCCCGGCAGGCAGGGCAGTGGGATAGGTGCGCATCGATACTTTCGCGTTGGGCATCATCCAGCGTGCGAGCAATGTAAGCCATCAAATCATCAAACGTAAGGTGATTCATCTTCATGGTGTTTCCTCTACAATCTGGCCCAGATCGGCTTCAGCCAGGGTTTGGGATAAATTTTGATGCGCCAGCCGCACTCGGGATTGCGCCGTTTTCATCGGGCAACCCACAATCTCAGCGATTTCCTGGTAGGTGTGCCCGCCCCAATAGCGCAACACAATAGCCTCTCGCAAGATGGGGCTAAGTTCTTGGATGGCTTGCCAAATGGCGCTGCGTATTTCGTTATTTTCTACCCGCAACTCTGGCCCCGGGTTGGTGTCCATGGGATGGGTACGACCTTGCAACCAATTGCTCAGCGAAAAGGTGGGCAGGCGGCGCTTACGGAGCAAATCACGGCTGCGGCTGACAGTGATCATGTGCAGCCAGGTGGTAAATTTGCTGCGTCGGGCATCGAAGTGATGGATATTCACGAGCGCGTATGTCAAAGCATCTTGGGCAGCCTCTTCGGCATCCTCGGTGTTGCCCAACAAAACATAGGCCAGCCGAAAGGTGCGCTCCCGGTGTAGATTGTAGATTGCCTCGGCAGCACGCTCATCGCCAGCGCGCCAGTGTTCGATCAAGTTTTCGAGATTCGTCATTTTGTTCACTCGCTATGATATTATACGCAGGGAGTGAGGGTTATGCTCACAGCTTGGCTAAAAGTAGACAAGTATCAGAATAATTTTTCCGTGTTTACCCGTTTACCAACTTTCAAAACCATGCCCAAAATCAAAATTCTACCCATCCTACAAAGTATCACCATTGCCCTGATTTTCTTCGCACTTGGACGCCTCTTGGTGATTCGAATGGGCACTTTGGGAATCTGGATTTCTGCTATTCTGTTGATCATTTTTTACGCGCTGTGGTGGAGAAATTATCAACGCGACAAAAAGAAATGATGGAATCATCTCAAATTTCTAAATGGCGATAAACCCCCAAGGGGTTGAAGGGTTCTAGTCAGTAAGTTTTTCCATCCCACAAAAAATGCCACACCAACGGGTATCTCCCGCGGCGTGGCATCATGGTTGAAATTTCGGGGCAGCGGGAAGTTACATGGCACCTACTGCCCGGCGCAAGCGATGAGCTAGTTCAACGGCAATTTTGGTGGCCATTTCGGCGTCGTTTTCCATCAATGTGATGAAATCGGCGCGGCTGAGCACCAGGCATTCGGTTTGTTCGGTGGTGACAACCGAGGCGGTGCGCGGGCCATCAT
>DOTA01000229.1 GCA_003513015.1 Chloroflexota bacterium | reverse complement strand
AGCTAACGAAGTGCAGCAAAACACCTTGGATTTTCCCTTATTAGAGCGCCCCTTCAAAGCCGATTGGCCCTACCTGCCGCTGACTTTAGACCCGGCCCTGGCAGGGGATATCGACACCGTTGGGGTCTTGGATCAACTCTACAGCGGATTGGTTTCCCTGGGAGTCGGTTTGGATGTGATGCCCGAGGTTGCTAACCGCTGGGAAATTTTAGAGGAGGGCCTGAAATATGTTTTCTGCCTGCGAAAAGATGTGCGCTGGTGTGATGGCACCCCCCTGACCGCCGCCGATTTCGAGACCGCCTGGAAGCGTGTGCTTGATCCGGCGCTCGAATCGCCGGTGGCCAGCACGCTTTATGATATTTGCGGGGCACGCGCTTACCATCAGGGTGAGAACCCCGATCCCCAGAGCGTGGCCGTGCAAGCCCTGGATGATCACACACTCTTGGTTACCCTGGAACAGCCCACCAGCTACTTCCTATACCTGATGACCTTTAGCGCGGCCTACCCCATCCCGCGGCATCTACTCGAATCGAAAGGCGCATCCTGGGCTGACAGCGAAAATTTGGTAACCAACGGCCCCTTCGAGCTCGAAACCTGGCAGCAAGAAAATGATCAAGATGGCACCCTGTCGCTAGTGCGCAACCCGGCTTATCAGGGCCGCTTCAGCGGCAACCTCCAACGGGTGGATTTAACAGCCCTGCCCACCTGCGAAGCGCGCCTGGCAGCTTACGAAAACGGCCAACTGGATACGCTTTCCTTCCGCAACCTCTCGGGCGATCGCGATCGCATCCGCCAGGCCCATGCCGGGGAATATCTCTCGGTGCCTTTCCTGGCGACCACCTATCTGATCTTTGATGCTACGCGCCCGCCCTTGGATGATGCCCGTTTGCGGCAAGCCCTGGTGATGGCGATTGACCGCGAACAACATGCGGATGTGAACCTTAATGGCTTTTCTTTCCCGGCTTTGGGAGGGTTCGTGCCCCCAGGGATGCCCGGCCACTCCGGGGAGATCGGTATCCCCTTCGACCCGGAGAGGGCGCGCGGCCTTTTAGCTGAATCCGGCTTTGGGGTTGGCCATCCCCAGCCGGAAATCGAATTCCTGGCAGGCCCCGATCAAGAATCAATTCTTAACTTTCTAACAGAACAATGGCAAAATCATCTGGGAATCAGCATCCCGGGGAAATCCGCAGATTGGGAAACATTTGTCAACCGGCTGGAGGCCAATCCGCCCCACATTTTCCTGAACATTTGGGTCAACGATTACCCCGACCCCGATAACTTTTTGCGGGCCAGCAAACCGTTGGAATGGAGCCGCTGGCAAGATGCAAATTACCAAAAGTTGGTCGAAACTGCCCGGCAAATTCCCGATCAGGCCCAACGGATGGCACTTTATCAACAGGCCGACCAAATATTGGTTGATGCGGCTGTGATCGTGCCTTTCAATTACTGGCGTTCGCACCTGCTGGTCAACCCCGAGGTGAAGCGCTACCCCACTTCGGCGATCAAGTGGTGGTATTTCAAAGATGTGGTGGCCGAGTAGATGGGTGCCTGGTAAGTGAAGGTTCGCCGCTAGACTGCTCAATTCCAGTATAATGGGGTCAGTTTTCCATTTTGGAGCCAATATGAATTCATTGAACCAGATTGATCGCTACCTCTCACCACAAATCCGCTCTAAAATTGAACAGCGTTATTTGGCAGAGATCAATCGCCGCGCCACCCTGGATCAGGTGATTGGCGATCCCAATTTTTACCAAAATACCGAAAGTTTCCCGCAATTTTATTCCGATCATGGGGTGGTGCATCACCGGGATGTGGCCTTACAGATTCTCGAAGTTTTAGAACTGACCCACGGGTTACTCATCCCGAAACGAAACGCTGAACGCTTGGAATTTATGAAGGGTTATGGGGTGATTTTAGCGTTGCTGCACGATCCCGGCATGGCAGATTTTAGCAATTATGGGCGCTCAATCCACCCCGAAGCGGCCAGCCAGTTGATTTTTAGCCCGGGTTTCGATGATCTTTTTGAAACCATCTGGGATGAAAACTGCGCCTATTTGGCCGATCGTTTGCTGGAACTGGACAAGCAGGGTTTTCTCGGGCAAAAACCCCAACAGATTTTGCGCGAAATGCTCGCAATGGTTAATTGTCACAGCAAAAGTAAGCTGCCGGTTGCCATTTTAGATGATCTCACCTTATTACGAGTGGTGATGCAAACGCAGCTAAGCACGCCTCTGCCGGAAATCTATGCCACGCAGCAAGTTCAAAAAGCCAAACGGGCACTGGCTGTAGCGCAAGAATGGCAAGACCTCGAAGAAATTGAAAGTTGCGCCATCCAGCTCAACCGGGCGAACAAAGAACTGCAACGCGTCAAAACCGAAAATAGAGAAAGTACTCCTTCAAGCAACCTCAAACGCTATTATGTGGATTTTGTAGAAGAATCGTATCTATGGCTGCTCTCGCCCATCCCGGCGGTGCAAGAACTGGTACTCGATGTGGTAGATACGCTGCGCACTTTGCGCTGCGCCGATTCCTTCCGTCAGCGCGGCACCACCCTGAAAACCTCGGGGGGTTATGAAATTTTTGTCAACCATCGCAGCGCCAACGCCGTGATTGCCCTGCGCCTGGGCGAAGATGAACTTTATTTGTTAGAACTGGAAGACAGCATTCGGGCAGGGGAATCCAATATTTATAGCAGCCAGATCACCCAGGATGGCGATTTGCGGATCTCTTTCCATCGCGGCAGTTTCCAAGACCAGAACACCAACCGTCAGGCGGCCTATTATGCCGCCATCGTGATCAACGATATCCAAGGCGATGGCATCGACAGCTTCGTCCGCTCATCCCAGGGACCGCAGGGAAGCAAAAACGCGGCAGACATGAAAATTCTATTGGAGGGGGTTGACGATAACCTGGATTTCACCAGGCTGGTTCACGAACAATTGGGCAAGATCAACCCCCAAGCCGCAGAACGTGTGCGCAGCGTACCTTCGTTGCAAAAAGCCTCCGAATTGGAGTTGAGGCGCTACCTCCAGGCCGGAGAACTGATTTGGGAGCGCGCCAAACGTCAGGAAATTTTGGAGCGTATTGGGCGCACCGGTCATCAAACGCAGAAGATTGATCCCGAGGCCGGTTTCGAGGGGGTTGCACTGATTTACCTGAAAGCCGGGGAAAATCTAGTGGAAGCGGGAGCACCCTCCAATTTCGTGTATGTTCCGCTCTCCGAGGGGCTGCGCATCATCCCTTTAGGCGGCTACGCTGCGTTCCCCGTAAATCCCTGGATGCCCCTGGGCATCACGGGCGTGATCCGCGGCGCCGATCGCAATGCCACCATCACCGCCGAGGCCGAGGTCTGGCTGCTGATGATCCCTAAATCCGTATACTTAAGCCATTGGGATTATGCTTATAGCCTCAATGAGCTAACCGATCTTTTCAGGCAGCGTACCACGAGTTCGTCTGCCTCAGCCCCAACCTAAACATCGCAAAATTTTACCGGGGCAGGAAAACATGGATCCAATTTTTAGGAGGCCACTTTGAATGAATAACCTAAGAAGGCTGTTTAACGTGGAAACTGGTGAAGGCCGTTTGGTTGGGCTGTTGTTTTTTCACTCTTTTTTGTTGGGTGTGGCAAACAACTTCGTCCAAACCGCGGCCTTTGCGCTTTTTATGGTGCAATACGGCGCTCAAAAACTGGCCTGGGTGTACATTATCAATGCCCTGGTTTTGCCCTTGCTGACCTTCGTTTATTTGAGATTAGGAAAAAGAATCTCGTTTTCAAGCCTATTGGCGGTGAATTTGGGATTCTTGCTGGTCTTGATCAGCACTTTTCGCCTGGGTTTGGGCGTGAGTGGCGCTAATTGGGTGATCTTTGCCCTACCAATTCTCTTCCAAATTTTGGTGAATTTTGGCAACCTCGAATTTTGGACGCTGGCGGGGCGCTCCCTGAATATGCGCCAGGGATAACGCCTGTTTGGGCTGATTGGAGCCGGACAATGGCTGGCAATTGTGCTTACCGGCCTGATGATCCCCTGGCTGGTGGGGCGCATGGGCACGGCCAACCTGCTGCTAATTTCCGCTGGGGCCATGGCCGCAGCT
>DOTA01000390.1 GCA_003513015.1 Chloroflexota bacterium | reverse complement strand
TGACTTTATCTGCCTGCGGTTCTTGCGCCCGAAGGCGGTCGCGGGCCATTTCCAGGGGCATCTTGCGGTTCTTTACCAGGCGTGAAATCTGTGTTTCTTGAGGGGCATCGGTAACCCAAACGGTATCACAATAGGTGGCAAGCTCGCCATCTAGCAACTTGATGGCTTCAATCACAATGATTTTTTGTTTAGATTTGCGCACCAACACATCAATTGCATCACGCACCAGCGGATGGATAATTTTCTCAAGAGNNGCACGATGCGAAAGGGCATCAGCATCAATTCCATATGCCCCCAGGTGTTCCAGCATCTTACGAACGACGCTTTTCCCAGTAGCGATATTTCCCGTAAGGCCAATTACGTATTTGCCAGGCCAGGCGCTCATAGTTACTCCCAGTTGTCGATGTTAAAAGGTTAACCCCATTTTAGCCGGGGCGGCGTAGAATGTCAAAGGTGTATCAACCAAACTGCTCAAAAGCGAGACAGCTTCAAGCGTTGGTTGGGCGGTCTTTACAGCGAATCTTCGGCATAGTGACAGGAGACATAATGCCCCGGCCTGAGTTCGCGTAGCTCGGGGATTTCAATAGCGCAATTCCCTTTGGCAACCGGACACCGTGGATGGAAGCGGCAACCCGAAGGGGGATTAAGCGGGCTGGGCACATCTCCTTCGAGGATGATGCGCTCGCGTTTGACCTTGGGGTTCGGGATTGGAATCGCCGACAACAATGCCTGAGTGTAGGGGTGCAGAGGATGCCAAAAGAGATCATCGCGCGAGGCCATTTCGGCAATTTTACCTAAGTACATGACGGCCACCCGGTCGGAGATGTGCTCCNNGCCTGGATGGAAACATCCAGCGCGGATACCGGTTCATCCAAAACGATAAATTCAGGGTTGAGCGCCAAAGCACGCGCAATCCCAATGCGCTGGCGCTGCCCACCGGAAAACTCGTGGGGGTAGCGGTTGGCGTGGTAATCTTCCATGCCCACTTTGCGGAGTGTGTCGACAACATAATCCACGCGGTCGCGAGCCGTGCCAATTTTGTGGATTTTTAACCCTTCGGCAATTGATTCACCCACGGGCAGGCGGGGATCAAGGGAGGCGTAAGGGTCTTGGAACACAATTTGCATCTTGCGCCGCATCTGCTTGAGTTCTTGATTCTTCAATTGAAAGACATCTTGCCCATCAAAATAGACCGAGCCGCTGGTTTGGGGTAGTAACCGCAACATGGTATGACCCACGGTAGTTTTGCCGCAGCCCGATTCTCCAACCAAACCCAGGGTTTCGCCTTCTTTGATGGTGAAACTGACATCATCTACGGCTTTGACATGAGCTACCACCCGGCGCAGAACACCCCCTAAAACCGGGTAATACTTAACCAGATTTTCAACCCGAATCATATCTTTTGCTTCAGTTTTTGTGCTGTTAATTGGATCAGTCATAGATTTTCTCGTCAGTTGACAACCTCGGTTGCGAGTTTTGTCAGAGGTGCCTTGTGATTCGGATTGCTTTGATAAAGCCAGCAACGCGCCGTATGACCCGCATCAATGTGGATTAAGTCGGGTTCGGCCTGATTACAGATTTCCAGGTTGTGTTCTAGGCGGGCCTCACAGCGCGGCGCAAAGCGACAGCCGGAGGGCATATCGATCAGGTTGGGCACCGACCCAGGGATCACGGCCAGTTTATCTTTGAGTTGGCCTAAAACCGGCACCGAGGCGATCAAACCCTGAGTGTAAGGATGCAGAGGTTGCTCAAAGATGGTTTCTACATCAGTTTGCTCGATGATCTGCCCGGCATACATCACGGCCACCCGGTCGGCCATTTCGGCGATCAAACCCAAATCATGGGTGATCAAAATCACAGAGGCGCCCAGTTTGTCGCGTAAATCCAGCATCAAATCCAAAATTTGGGCCTGAATGGTCACATCAAGGGCCGTGGTGGGTTCATCGGCGATCAGCAAGCGAGGTTTGAGCGCCAATGCCATAGCGATCATCACGCGCTGGGCCTGCCCACCCGACATCTCATGGGGGTAAGCGTGGGCCTTCTTTTCGGCATCGGGGATGCCGACTAGTTTGAGCAGTTCCACGGCTTCGGCCCAGGCGGCTTCTTTTTTCATTTTTTTATGGATTTGGAAAACCTCAGCCACCTGCGCGCCAACCGTGAATACCGGGTTGAGGCTCGATTGGGGCTGCTGGAAAATCATCGAGATGCGGTCACCCCGCATTTCGATCATCTCCGTTTCATCCAATTCCAACAAATTTCGTTCTTCGAAGAAAATCTGGCCTTCAACAATTTTGCCGGGGGCATCTACTAATCGCAGAATTGAAAAGGATGTCACACTTTTGCCGCAGCCCGATTCGCCCACCAGGCCCAAAATTTCACCCGGGTTGACTTCGAAATCAACCCCATCGACGGCTTTGACCACGCCGTCATCGGTGAAAAAATAGGTTTTCAGGTTTTTAACTGCCAATAAAGGTTGGTTGTTGTTCTCTATCACGGTGATTTCCTTACTTCAAGCGTGGGTCGATCGCATCTCGCAGACCATCGCCCAACAGGTTGAAGGCCAAGACGGTAAGCATGATGGCTAAACCGGGGAAGAAGACCAGATGAGGGGCGCTGAAAACTTGATTGCGTTCGGAGCCCAGCATGGTGCCCCACTCTGGGGTGGGAGGCTGAGCGCCCAACCCCAGAAACGAGAGGGCTGCCGCGGAAAGAATAGCGGAGGCGATCCCCAGGGTGCCCTGCACGATCAAAGGCGAGATAGCGTTGGGCAGGATGCGCCGGAACAAAATATGGAAGTGGCTGCCTCCTAAGGCCCGCGAAGCGGCTACAAATTCCTGCTCTTTGACAGAAAGCACGCTGGCGCGCACCACCCGGGCATAAACGGGGATCGAAACGATGGCGATCGCCAACAGGGCGTTTTGCAAGCCGCGGCCGAGGACAGTCACGATGGCGATGGCGAGAAGCAGGGAGGGAAAAGCCAACAACACATCCATGAAGCGCATGATGAGATTGTCAGGCCAACTGCTGGCGTAACCGGCAATCGCGCCAAGGATTGTGCCAACAATAATGGCAAAACCCACAGAGGTGAAGCCAATATAGAGCGAGTAACGCGTGCCATAAACAAGCCGGCTGAATTGGTCGCGCACGTTGCCATCTACACCCAAGATGTGTTGGGGTTTTTCTTCATCGCAGCCCAATAAATGGATGCAAGGCCCTTCTCGTTTTGAAACATCTTCTTTGCCAATGAGCACTTCTTCCGGGCTGTAGGGGGCTATCGCGGGAGCGAAAATTGCCACCAAAATCAAGAATATCAGGATGGTCCCACCGATAACGGCGGAGCGCTGACGAAAGATGCGTCGCATCGTTAGCCGTCCCAGGCTGTTGGAGCGGTAATCTTGGGTTTCGTTTTCGTTGGTTGTGTTTGTGTCTGTCATTTGAAGTTATTCCAATCGAATGCGGGGGTCGATGAACACATAGGTTAGATCGACCATCAGATTGATGAGCACATAACCGACCGCAATCACCACTGTAAAGGCTTGTACGATGGGAAAATCGCGGGCAGTGATAGCCTCATAGAGCATACGCCCCACGCCCGCCAAGCCGAAAATTGTTTCGGTGAGTACCGCGCCAGCAAACAGCGTGCCCACTTGGAGTCCGATGATGGTGGCAATCGGCAGTAACGCATTTCTGAAAGCATGTTTCAAGATCACGAAGCGTTCCACCAACCCTTTCGCTCGCGCTGTACGGATGTAATCTTGTCGCAGCACTTCTAGCATACTGGAGCGTGTGATGCGAGCAATAATCGCCAGCGGGATGGTTGCCAGAGCCATCGAGGGCAAAATCAGGTGTTTGACTACATCCCCTAACACAACCCAATCACCGATCAGGATAGAGTTAACGATAAACAGGTTTGAGATAAACTCAGCCACAGTTTGGGAGGCGCTCCCTGCGGCCAGATTCCAGCCATAATATTCATAAAAGGGGATAACTGCCAATCCTGCGGAGAGCCGCCCCGATGGAGGCAGCCAGAAAATCGTATCTTTCAAAAGCAAAGCGAAAACATACGCCAGCATCAGCCCCAACCAATAAACCGGCATGGATACCCCAATATTCGCGCCAATCATGGTCCCCACATCCACGGCGGAATTGCGGCGCACCGCCGAGATCACACCCAAAGGCACACCGATAACCGTTGCAATGATGAGAGCGATCAAGCCCAACTCGATGGTGGTGGGCAGGCGCTCGATCAGGATATCCGAAACCGGGCGGCTAAAACGGATGGATTTGCCAAAATTACCCTGGAGAATGTCTTTCATGTAAATCCCAAATTGCACCGGGATGGGCTTATCCAGGCCATGTTCACGCGTGAACCGCTCACAAACTTCTGCTGTGGCTTTCTCGCCAAGCATGGCTTTGCAAGGTTCACCGGGGATCGAGCGTGCCATCACAAAGGTGACAACTAAAATTCCGAAAATAACCGGGATAGATAATAACAAACGTCGAATGGTATATTGCAGCATAGCGTTTACTGCTCCTAATTGTTCTTGCCGCTATTTTAGGCGAATTAGGCCCTATGTTAACATGGATAGCAGAACTTTGCAGTTCAAATTCGTTTTTTGAGTAGTTAGGCAGTCCTTTAAGACCAAGAGGGCTTAACCTGTTTTGATTAGAAAGACGCGGGATCGCATTCACATGCCATCCCGCGCCGATCAATCAGAACTTGCTAGATGACTAGAGAAAATTACTCTCCAGCGTTCATCAAGCCATCCCACAGGTAAGAGTAGTACTCAAAAGCACCCGTGTTACCAATGTGGTAAGGATTGGAAGCATCAATCCCGGCAGCCCAGGAAACCACGACATCGTTGGCGTCCAACTTGGTGCCATCGTGGAAGGTGACACCCTGGCGTAGTTTGCAGGTCCAAACGGTTGAATCAGCATTGGGGGTACATTCGGTCGCCAATCCAGGGAGAACTTCGCCCGAGTCGATGGCGTAGGACAACAGCGGTTCAACAATCTGCTCACAAGGAGCCAGGGATTCACCATCGGTTTCATCTGCACAGAAGAGGCTGATGGGTTCGGCGTTTTGCATAAAGATCATGGTATCTTTGCCGGGGTTAACTTTGGCGAAAATTGGGGCACCAAAGGGACGGACATGCGCATTTTCAACACTGGCTAAAGCGGCAGCAGCAGAGGCACCATGTACCAGCGGCACCGTGGGAACCAGTTCGCGAATGGCATTATTAGCCTCAACGTAGAGCGCTTCTGCAGCAGCAGGATCACCAATCTGGGAAGCTTTTTCAAGGGGTCCGTAAATTTCAGGGAATGGATTGCCAAATTGTGGGTTGGTGCTACCAAAGTGGTAATCCAAGAAGTTGGTGATGTGGGGGTAATCCGCGCCCCAGCCCAACAGATAGAAACCATCACAGCGGCCATTGGAGCATTCATCAATGAACTCACCAGATTCCATTACGACCACTTCGGCTTCAATGCCCAGGTTGTCGCGCAATTGGGTCTGAAGTTCAACAGCCACCAAACCGGGTTCGGGCAAGTAACCTCGGAAAACGTCGCGATAGAAAATCGAAGTCTGGAAGCCATCGGGGTAACCGGCCTCAGCCAACAGGGCTTTGGCCGCCGCGGGGTCAAAGGCGTACCAATCTTCGCCGGCACAACCATTGGCAATGCTGCACGGGGTGAAGTGCGAAGCTGCTTCGGAGCCATCGGGGTAGAAGTTGTCGGCAATGCGCTGGCGGTCGATACCCATGGCGATGGCTTGGCGGACGCGCACATCATCGAAGGGTTTAAAGGTGTTGGTCATACCCAGGTAGAGAATATTGGGGTTTTCAACGGGCAGGAATTTCAGATTAGAATCGTTTTTGACGGTATCGAAATCATCCGGGCTGAGGTTGGTAATCTGATCAACGGTACCAGCCTGGAGTTCCAGCAAGCGAGCGGCACCTTCGGTTGCCCAGCGGAATACCAGGGTGCCGTAGGCAGGCTTGTCGCCCCAATAGCCATCATATTTCTTCATAGTGATGCTGTCGCCGCGCGCCCAATTCTCAAGATAGAAGGGGCCCGTCCCAACCGGAGCGGAGAGCAAAGTTTCCTGGTTTTCTGCATTGGCATAAGCCTTCAGCCATTCCTGCGGGTAAATCCCAAAGGGGGTGAAGGCAGCCTTGGCCGGGAAAGCGGGGTCAGGCTTGCACATCGTGAATTTGACGGTGAATTCATCCGTTGCTTCGATGGACTTGATCTTGCCGCCATAATCACAATTGGGAGCGACAACCGACATAGGCTTATCATATTTGATTTCATCGTAAGCCCTCTCGACAACGGCTTTACCGCCGCCGCCACCGCAGGCTGCCAAAAGCAACATGGCCGCCACGATGGTTAACAAAATAAACAGGTTCTTGCGTTTCATACTTCATCCTCCAGATTTGAATATTTGAACGGGATTTTAGAACTTACAGGTATTGATAGTTATTGAAGAAACCTCCTTTCGCCAACAATCAATCTTTCGCAGACGCATTATACGTTATTTTCATTACTTGATGTTTAATTTTACACGAGTTTTATCTTTAGGTAAAATTGGACAAATTGCATCTGTGATAGTATCATAGTCCGAATAGGATACCTGACACTTTTTCTTTTGTGTGCCATAAGGTATACTGCTTTCACAGTGCAATTTTGGAGGTATGTTTATGTCTGAAAAAAATTGGGAAGTTGTCAAGGTTCGGTATTGCCATCACGTCCAAGAGGATGTGAGTTTAGAAGCGCAGATTGTTTACCCGGCTGATTTTCTACCGGATCAGCCGCCGCGTGTGATGGGGCATCGCTGTTCTGAAGCCCTGATGTGTAATCTTGATGGCCGCGCCAGTTGCGTTTGGGCGGGTACCAACCCAGGGGTTGATCCCTTCAAAGAGGCTGACAAGGAGTAGTCTTATCAGTATTACTCTCCCACATCCTAAAAGTTCACCGGCCGCCGATCAACAGATCAGTGGCCGGTTTGTTTTTCTGCCAAATAGAGCAAGCTGGCATGGATTTTGGAGCGGCAGCCTGATTTTGAGGTGATATTTACCATCGAATTTTTCCGTTAATTTCTGGCTGGTTGAGAAAAGCTAGTTGCGTTTTCCGATTGGAGCGATCATCAGCATGTAGAGCATCACTGCGAATACATTAAACAGGCCACCCCACAGGCGCGCCGTACTCGAACCCAACATTTCACCACCGATACGCACGAAGAGCGAGATGTGTAGCAAAATCAGGGGGAAGTAGAGAGATGGTCTGTATTCGATATCGATCCCCAACACCGATGGAAAGATGATCGGGGCGTGACCGAAGATCATGGCGAAGACAAAGCCTAAAAAGATGCTGTGCAACATGGCATCATAGATTGGTCCGGCGGGGGTTGCACCATAGAACAAGGCGATACTCCCCGAAACCAGCAGCCAAACATAGCCACTAAGCAAGCAGACGGCGATGAAACGTGTCAGCCCGCTTTGTTTGACGGTGCGGCGAGCGATGTCAAACATCAACAACCACACCCCCAGGCCAAGCATCCCTAAACCGGTCAGGCGCACTCCCCAAGCCCAGGCGGGGAGCAGGGTCACCAATCCGGCCAGGAAAATAACGAGCGAGAGGGCGAACATCCCCCGGCTGAATCCCGTTTGGCGCACCATACGGTTTAACTCCAGCCGTTCTCCAACAATCGTTAAAATCAAAAATCCCGCCCACAAAACTACAATCTTATAAATAGGCCAACCGACCAGCCACAGCAGGTTGCCTACCAACAAAGCCAGCGCGCCCAACATCATAATGAGAATGTAAGTAGCCCGATGCTTTTGTAGCAACGAGGCGAAAATCAGCACCAACCCGGCACTGCCGAGCGTCATCGACAACGGCCCCAGCGCACCTCCCATTCCAAACGCCACCAGAATGCCCCCGATCCCGCTCAGAAGGGGCGAGACGTAAGCCCAGGCTTTACCTACGGCAACAGCGCGCTCCAAAGCGATGAGAGCACCAAAGAAACCAGCGACCATTAGGGGTCCATGTTTAAGCGGCAATGTCGGTTGTAAAACGGGCCAGGGCCAGCCCAGGCGCAATAAACCGGCCCAGGCGGCTGCGATCAGTGTTACGAGTGCTAACAGCATCAAGGGGTAGCGATAGAGTTGGCTTTTCATCTTGGTTTAGAGCAGGTAGAGCAGCATAACGACTGTGTTTTTTGCGACGATACTATGGGGCAGGCGCGGCTGCATATAAGCCCACGAACCGGCCTGGACGTGTTTTGAATCTTCCCCGAGCGTTAAATCCGCTTCGCCTACGAGGAAGTGTAACACGGCTGGTCGGGCGGCAGTGTGCTCAGAGAGTTCCTGTCCGGGGGCAAAACCAAACAAGATCGCTTTTAGGCGGTCCGCTTCGTAAAAGGTGCGGCTGACAATGCTATCGGGCGGGATTTCCTTGACCAATTCAGCAATATTTTCGGTGAAAAAAAATGGTTCAGACATCGTTAGTTCCTTTTATTTTGTCCAGCCAAGCTGATTTTTTGCCGTTTCAGACATCATTTCGGGTGACCAGAGTGGCTCCCAGACCAGTTCGATGGTTAGTGATCCAAGATCAGGGAAGGTTTGGTGCAAGACTTTTTCCATATCACGGCTGATCAAGTTGTGCAGGGGGCAAGCCGGGGAGGTCATGGTAAGTTGGATGTAGACTTTCCCGGGATTGAGCGCGACTTTGTAGATCAATCCCAGGTCAACGATGTTCACGCCGATTTCCGGATCAACCACGGCTTTGAGGGCATCGCGGATTTGTTCTTCGGTCATACTTGGTTTCCTCATCTGGTGCGGGGCGAGGTTTGATGGTCGCGATCGTAGTTTGTGATGATTTGGCGCAAATCATCCAAAAATGTACTGGGCGCGATCTGGTAGATTTGTAAAGCGCTTCCTAAAGATTCGAATTTGGCAAGGTAACAACCTGGGCATGCCATGTGATTCTGAATGAACAAATAGATTGTTTCTGGCCAACACACGAACAAAACCTCTACCGAGTTGGATAGGCTGAGTGGGTTCATTGGCTTTTGTGTTTTGCCAAAGCAGGAGGGCGATTCATCTGGCCCTCCTGCCGATCAGGAAGCGGGAGCATTTAATAAATATCGTGAACAGTATTATAGACGTTAAATTTTCCGGTAGGAGTGATCAAATCAGGAATGCGAGCAATTTCTTCCAAGGTAGCGTCATCATAGATCACGATTTCACCAGTTTGGCCTGGTTGATCTGCATTGCCCCACACACTGACCCAAACCTGGGTGCCCTGTTTGTTGTACTCGAAATGCACCGCACGGCCATAATCGGCAACTTCCCAGCATTTGTGGATTTCTGTGGGGTCGGATTTTGCAATAACACAGACCGTGCGCGCCAGAACCGGGTCAGGGTTGAGAGTCATGTCCACCCAAACCCATTGGCTATCCGGATGAGTCTTGATAAATAAACTACCAGCTCCGGGGAGGGGGGTAGACCGCACTACCTTCCAGGCTGAATCAGAATGACCTTCAGGATCGGTACCAATCGACATGAGTTCGGCATCACCGAGGTGAGAGGTTGTCCAGACCGGGCCAAACTCAGGATCAACCCAGTTTGCGCCGCGTCCGGGGTGAGGAACCATGCCAACATCCACAATTGCGGTCAGTTTATCTTCTTCCAAATCCACGATTGCGATCTGGTTCGACTGGTTTGCTGCCACCAGGAAATAGCGCCGGGTAGCATCCAACCCGCCATCGTGCAAAAACCGCGAGGCTTCGATTTGCTTGATGGTCAGGTTTTTCAGATCCGTATAGTTCACAATCCAGACCAAGCCGGTTTCTTTCACATTTACAATCCATTCCGGATGGTATTGCGAGGCCAGGATGCTCGCTACGCGCGGCTCGGGATGGTATTCCCCCGTATCTTCAGTGTAACTTCGGGTAGAAACGATTTTAATGGGTTCCAGGGTTTGGCCATTGAGTATGACGAAGTGTGGCGGCCAATAACAACCTGTAATGGCATATTTATCGGTGAAGTCGCCTTCAGGGCCGTTGTATTTGCTCACTTCTACAGACCGGGCATCGTAACAAGTTTGCACCCGCGCCACTACTTCAGGCTTTTCCATCCATAAATCGATCAGTGCCAGACGGCCATCTCTCCCAATCACGTAAGC
>DOTA01000109.1 GCA_003513015.1 Chloroflexota bacterium | reverse complement strand
TGCCATCCCCAAAACGATGGATAACGATGTTTTCGGCACCGATTACTGCATTGGCTTCTCCACTGCGGTTACCCGCTCGGTAGATGCGATTACCAATTTCCGCACCGCGGTGGGTTCGCACGAGCGCATTGGCGTGGTGGAATTGTTTGGCCGCAATTCCGGTGAAACTTCCCTCTTCGCGGCTTACCTGGCCGATGTTGACCGGGCAGTCATCTCGGAAGTGCCTTTCGATATGGATAAACTGGTTGAATTTTTGGCTGCGGATCGCAACAATAACCCCTCCCGCTATGCTATTATGACCATTTCTGAGGGTGCCTTCCCTATTGGCGGCGAAATCGTTCAATTTGGTGAAGCCGATGCCTACGGCCATCAAAAATTGGGCGGTATCGGCCATGTGGTTGCACAAGAAATTAAGCAGCGTTCGGGTGCCAATATTATGTACCAACAGCTAGGTTACCTGATGCGTTCGGGATCGCCCGACTCGCTGGATCGTATGGTGGCCGTATCTTACGGCAACTTGGCGCTTGATCAGGTTTCCATGGGACATACGGGCCGCATGGTGGCCCTGCAACAGGGCAACTACACCACTGTGCCATTGCAAATGGTAATTTCAGGCAAAAAGATCGTGGATGTCACCGCACTCTACGATACCAAGAATTATCGCCCGAAAGTCCGTGACATGCTGGGCAAACCAATGTTCCTGTACTAAAGATCTGGGGCCTCGCAGAAAACACACCCTGCGAGGCCCTGAAACATCCAAAATCTGCAGATCACGATTCTGTTATAAAGCATCCTGAACTTGTTGAAGGGTGTTGGACACATCGAAATTGTGATCTACTGAAAATAGCTTGTTCGTAAATCTGGTTTCAAGGTTGTAAGGCGTTGATTAAGAAACATGTGATGAGCAGACAATTATTTCTTTCTCTCCTAGGGATTTTGTTGGTGACCCTGGTTTTGAGTGCCTGTAACATGCCAACCAACGCCACGCCAACCGAAGTTGTGCCCCCCGATGCGGTTTTTACGGCGGCCGCAGAAACCATGACTGCTCAGTTAGCATCCACGGTTGTTCCGTCGGTAGTGGATCAGCCTACCATAACGAAAGCACTCGTGGTGCCAGAAACCTCCTCCACCCCTGAACCAACGCTGACATCTACACCCACAGAAACCCCCACGCCCACAGAGATTCCCCAGGTCATCTTACAAGATGATTTTTCCGATCAAACCAGTTGGTACGCTTACGAAGATGACCGTTACGGTTTTAAATATTCCGACGCGGGCTACCATATCTATAACACGATTGCCAATGGCGCCATCTGGAGCATTCGCGAACTGACCTTTTCTCATGTGGCTTTGGAAGTGAGTGGAACCCGTCAGGAGGGGCCAGCGGATAGTTACTTTGGGGTGGTGTGCAATTTCTCGGATGACGGTGATAATTATTACACCCTGGTGATCGGCGATGATGGTTTTTATGGCCTGGGCCTGATGGAAAATGGTGAGTATGATTTTCTTGAATCGGGCACAGATGAGAACAACATCATTAAACGCGGACAGGGTATCACCAACCGCATCCGCGGCGTTTGTAATGGTGGACATTTTTTGTTGTATGCCAATGGTGAATTGTTACTGGATGCCTGGGATGATTCCCTCGATGAAGGGATTGTTGGTATCGTAGTTGGCAACAAACAAACGGGTGGCCGCGCGGAATTTCGCTTTAATGATTTTGCGATCACGTACCCCTAAACCAGCGGTTCTTGCAAAAGGTTGAGATTATGCGAATTTTAATGGTACGACCAAAAAGAAAACTGTGGGCCGGATTAGCCATTACTTTGCTATTGCTAGTCATTTCAGGTTGCAGCGTAATTGGTAATATTTTACCCGCTGCCCAACCTTCTGCTACCGCCACCAGTACGATCACCGTTACCCCCAGTTTTACCCCTAGCCCGAGCAACACTCCCACGCAGACTTTAACCCCCACCGTACCCGGCTTGGCGACAGCGACGGTAAAGCCCACCCTGCGCCCCTCCTGGACACCGATCCCCACCAATACCTGGCGGCCCACCTGGACGGCCTCGCCAACTTTATCTCCAACAGCGACTTCACCGGTAGAGCTTGTTCTCACGGAAACCTTTGATGATCCCTTAAATCCCTGGTTGGATAAAAAAGGTGATAACTGGGCTGTTGGTAATGCGGGCAAGAAATATTTTATGAGTGTTTATGAACCGAAGGTTGAAATCACCAGCGCCCGCACCTGGCTCAAGCTCGATGAAGTACGTATTGAAGCCGACATCACCCACAATAATGGCAGCGGCTACTATGGCTTCAATTGTCGGGAATCACCCGGTGGCAATTATTACACCATTTTCATCACCACGGATGGCTATTACGGTTTCGGCGAAAACCGCAACGAAAAACTCACCGTTTTGGAGTCGCACAAACTGCCTGTACTGGATCCCCCGATTGATCCCAAAGGCACCAACCATGTGCGTGCCGATTGCCGCGGCAATGCCCTGACACTTTACATCAATGATGTGGCTATCGACCGCACCACCGTTCCGGGTTTAGGGTACGGCTATGTCGGCATGATGATCGGCACCCGCTCCGATGATGAACGTCTCACCGTGTATTTCGATAATCTCATGATTTGGAAAGCCTTCAAAGAAGAATAAACTCAACATGCGCAGGTATCACCTGCGCATGTTTTTTTTCTGTAAATCTTGAAACTTTAGGAGGAAGCTTATGAACTATAAAATCCATAAAGCTGTTGTCATCGGCGCGGGGACGATGGGCGCAGCCCTGGCCGCACACCTGGCCAACGCGGGGGTGCCGGTTACGCTGCTCGATATCGTTCCCTTCAGCCTCACGCCCGAGGAAGAAGCCAAAGGCCTGACCCTGGAGCATCCCGCGGTGCGTAATCGTATCGTCAACGCGGGGTTTCAGGCTGTTCTCAAATCTCGCCCGGCCAGCTTTTTCAGCTCAGAGTTGGCTACCCTCGTCACACTTGGCAACCTCGAAGATGATTTCGCCGTGATTGCCGAGGCCGATTGGGTGATCGAAGCCATCATCGAACGCCTCGACATCAAGCAAAATCTGATGGCCCGCATCGACGCCATTCGTCCGCCGCACGGCATCATCAGTACCAACACCTCCGGCATCCCCGTGGCTGAGATTGCTATAGGCCGCTCCGAGGGCTTCAAACAGCATTTCTTGGGCACGCATTTCTTCAACCCGCCGCGCTACCTCAAGTTGCTCGAAATCATCCCCACACCCGAAACTTTGCCTGCCGTCACCGAGTTCATCAGCCATTTTGGCGAATACCGCCTGGGCAAGGGCATCGTGCCCTGCAAAGATACGCCTAATTTCATCGGCAACCGCCTGCTTTCGGGCACCAATGCCTTCACCCTGCACTACGCCCTCGAAAACGGCTACACCGTCGACGAAGTGGATGTCCTCACCGGCCCGGCGATTGGCCACCCCAAAACCGCCACCTTCCGCCTGATCGACCTGGTGGGCGTGGATGTTCTGGGACACGTCACCAAAAACCTGATTCCGGCCATCCCGCACGATGCGCACGCCCTGCGCTACCTGCAATCCGCTAAGGTCAATAATCTGATGAACGGCCTGATCGCAAAAGGCTGGCTGGGCAACAAATCCAAGTGTGGTTTCTACAAAATGACCCTGGTGGAGGGCAAAAAAGAATTTTGGCCGCTGGATTTGCAGACCCAGGAGCACATTCCGCCCAGTAAACCGCGTTTTGATTCGGTGGGGATAGCCCGCAAAAAAGAGACTCTCGCCGAGAAGATGAACGCCTTCATTGAAGGGGATGATCGCGGCGCGGAATTTGTGAGGGCTACCACCTTCCAAAGTTTTGCCTACGCCTCAGAGATGATCCCCGAAATTGCCGATACCCCGCTGCCCCTCGATGATGCCATGCGCTGGGGCTTTGGGCATGAGGCTGGCCCCTTTGAAATCTGGGATGCCCTGGGGGTGGCCGCGATGCTCCCCAAGATGGAAGCTGCCGGGTTCCCCGCGGCCCCCTGGGTGGCGCAAATGCTCGCAAACGAGATTACTTCCTTCTACCAGGTTGAAGGTCAGCGCAAAGCCGCGGTGTATAACGTTACTACGGGCGCGTATCAGACCATCCCGCAAAATCCCCAACAAATCATCTTGCAACACCAAAAAGATGCCGGAAAACTGGTCAGCCAGAACCCTGGAGCCAGCCTGATCGATTTGGGCGACGGCGTTTGCTGCGTGGAGTTCCAAACCAAGATGAACGCCATCGACCAGGATGTGATGTACATGCTCGGTGAAGCGCTGGATCGTGCTGAAGCAGGCGAATTTGAGGGCGTGGTAATCGCCAATGATAACTCGCAGGCCTTCAGCGCCGGAGCCAATCTGGGCATGGTGCTGATGGCCGCTAAAATGGGCCAGTGGGATACCCTGGAGCAGATGGTGAAGTATTTGCAAGATGTGAACATGCGCATGCGCTACTTCCCCAAGCCGGTAGTGGTAGCGCCCGCGGGGCTGTGCCTGGGTGGCGGAGCCGAGATTTCGATGCATGCCAGCCGGATTGTGGCCGCAGGCGAGCTTTATATCGGCCAGGTGGAGATTGGCGCGGGTGTGATCCCCGCGGGTGGCGGCACCAAAGAACTGCTGCGCCGGGTGGTCAACCCGGTGATGCGCGTCAAAGATGCGGTGGCGCTGCCTGCCATGCAGAAGGTTTT
>DOTA01000391.1 GCA_003513015.1 Chloroflexota bacterium | reverse complement strand
GCCATGATCCTGACCACCGAAGCCCTGATCACCGACATCCCCGAACCCGAAGCCCCGATGCCTCCAGGCGGCGGTGGTATGGGCGGCATGATGTAAACCCATCAACCTCAAATAAATTATTTCGCACTTCGAGGGTCATCGCTGTCAGCGGTGACCCTTTTTTCTGGCTTTGACAAATCATTTTTGGCATGCTACAATGCCACCCGATGTTAGTAGCGCAGTTTGGTTTTTTGGATCACATCATTATTCGCAAGACTCTCTATTTTTTGCAATTATCTTGATGAAACCACATGTCCCGGCCGGTGCGAACCGCCGGGCATTTTTGTAGATACTAATCTGAACTTATCCCTCCGTTATGAGGGTTGTTAAACAAAATTCTATTTCATCCACTTTCGTCGCGGAATACCTCCAGTTCCGTGTGTCTTTTGACATATCTCTGGCGGTTGCGCGCTTGTTAGTGGGTGATAAAAATAAAGGTGAAACTTATGAGTAAAAAACTTCGCATTATCCCCCTGGGAGGTCTGGGGGAAGTCGGGAAGAACATGATGGCTTATCAATACGGCGATAATATCCTCGTGGTTGATACCGGCATCATGTTCCCCGAAAACGATATGCTGGGAATTGATTACATCATCCCAGATTTCGATTATTTAATGAATCATATTGATAGTGTGCGCGGGATTGTGATAACCCACGGGCACGAAGATCACACTGGGGCCATTGCGCACGTCTTGGAACACATCAACGTGCCGATTTATGCCACCCCCTTGACGCGCGGCCTGCTGGAAGTCAAACTTTCCCGCAATGGGCTGCTCAGCAAAGCGGATCTCAACACGGTTCAGGCCGGTGAAACCATCCATATTGGTCCCTTCACCGTGGAACTATTCCACGTTAGCCACTCCATCCCGGATGCGGTTGGGCTGGGGATCACCACGCCTGCCGGTTTGGTGGTGCACACCGCAGATTATAAATTCGACCCCACTCCGGTGGATGGCTGGCCCACGGATTTCTCCAAATTGGCGGAATTCGCGGGGCGCGGCGTTTTAGCCCTTTTAGCCGATTCCACCAATGCCGACAAACCTGGTTGGACTCCCTCGGAAAAAGTGATTGATCCGGCCCTGCAAAAGGCTTTCGGGGAAGCCCCTGGCCGCGTATTGATCGCCTCGTTTGCTTCGTTGATCTCGCGCATGCAACAGGTTGCGATTGCCGCCCAAAAAACCGGACGTAAAATGGCCTTTGTGGGGGTCAGCATGACCGAAAACGCCAAAATGGCCCGCCAACTGGGTTATTTGGATATCCCCGAAGAAACGGTTGTGCCATTGGATCAAGCTCTGAAAATGAAAGACCACGAAGTCGTGCTGATGTGTACCGGCTCTCAGGGCGAACCTTCCTCGATTATGGGGCGCCTCTCTACCGGCACCAACCGCCAATTCGATGTCAAAGCCGGTGATACGGTCATTCTCTCCTCGCATCCTATCCCCGGGAACGAGGAAACCGTGCATCGCACCATCAACCGCCTCTTCCAACGCGGCGCCAATGTGATCTACGAACCGCTGGCGCAAGTGCATGTTTCCGGCCACGCCAGCCAGGAAGAGATCAAGTTGATGATTAACATGGTCAAGCCCAAATATCTGATCCCCATCCACGGCGAACTGCGCCACTTGAAACAGCATGCCGCTATTGCCACCGAGATCGGTTTTCCGTTGGAGAATATCGCTGTGGTCGAAAATGGTCGCATCATCGAATTTGAAGATGATGTTATGGAATTGGGCGAACGCATTCCGGGCGGTTACGTTTTCGTGGATGGCTCCCGAGTGGGGGATGTTGGCCCGAGCGTGGTGCGCGAGCGCGAAGTTTTGGCCCGTGACGGGATTGTGGTTATCAGTTTGGCTTTGGATTCAACCGGACGGCTGTGCGACGAACCCGATATCATCACCCGTGGCTTTGTTTATAAACATGACGCTGACGAATTGATCGAGGAGATCAGCGAACAGGTGGTCGCCGTGGTGCAGAACGCCAACGGCAATATCCATGATGATGTGGTGCAGCGTGTGCGCTCATTTTTGTACCGCGAGACCAAACGCCGCCCGCAAATCTTTGTCACCCTTAGTTGGGTGTAATTTCACGCCATAAACTCAACGGGATGGCTCGATAGGCCATCCCGTTTTTTGATTCACCAAAAGCGAGATTTCTTCCAATCTTTTTCGTTCCAACCTTCATCCCCCAATAAAGGTACAAATACCACGGCACTAGCCATCTCATGGGTGTATTTTGCTCCCTGTCGTTGCCAAACTTCCAAAATCTGGTTGTATTTGCTGCCCACCGGGATTACCAACCTGCCGCCCTCGTCTAATTGCTCTAATAGCGGCTTGGGCACTTTAGGTGCTGCCGCGGTTACCATGATTGCCTGGAAAGGCGCATGTTCGGTCAAACCCAGCGTGCCATCCCCCACGTGGATTTCTACATTCTTAATTGCCAGCGAGTCTAAAACTTGCTGCGCCTGCTCCGCCAGCGCGGTCAATCGCTCAATCGAATATACCTGACCGGCAATTTGGGCCAAAACCGCAGCCTGATATCCCGAGCCGGTGCCCACCTCTAGTACGGTTTCGCCACCTTTAAGCCGCATCAACTCGGTCATCAGCGCCACAATATAGGGCTGTGAAATGGTTTGCCCCATCTCAATGCGCAGCGCCCCATCAGAATAGGCCCAATCACGTTGATCGGTTGGCACAAACGCGTGGCGTGGCACGGCTCGCATGGCTGCCAGCACGCCGGGATCGTAAATACCACGGCGCTCGATTTGCTCGCGCACCATCGTTTCACGTTGTCCGGTGTATCCTTCGCTGTCGCTCATGCTCTCAAATCTGCCAGCAGTTTGCGCCAGAACTCGTCGCGCTCTCCGGGGGTGAAGGGGATATACAGGGTCAGGTGATCTGCCAAACCCTGGTAGCGCTCCTTCAGGGCCGCGGCCAAATCTTGAGGTGCGGCGACCACTGCAAAGGTTGCCAAAATATTATCGTCAATCAGTTCCCCCATCTCGCCCCATTCTTGCCGGGCCGCGTGTTTCGACAATCTTTCGGCAATTTCATCCCAGCCGTGCAAAGCGAAAACCGGGCGATAGGAGGGAGTAGAAGCGTAGAAGGCAATTTGCATGCGGGCGAAGTTTTTCTCCTCGGGATTTGTGACCACGAAGGAGGTGACCGCCACGCTCACATCGGCGCGGCTGCGCCCGGATTTTTGGGTGCCCTCGTTAATGGAGGGCAGCAGCACCTCTTGAAGATAGCGCCGCGAGAGCAGCGGGTGCGCGTGGAAACCGTCGGCGGCTTCACCCGCCAGCCGCGCCAGCCCGGTGTTGACCCCGGCAATATAAATCGGGATGTGGGGATGCTCGATCGGCCCCGGATTGAAAAAGGGCGACATGAGCGTAAGTTTGTAGTAATCGCCGCGAAAGTTGAGCCGTTCCCCGGTTTGCCAGGCCTGCCAGAAGGCCCGCACCGCTTGGATTTGCTCGCGCAGCTTGCCGGTAACGGATTCCGGCCAGGGCATGCCAAAACGGCGCTCTATGTGGGCCTTGACCTGTGTGCCCAGCCCGAGGGTGAAACGCCCTCCGGAGGCCTGCGCTAAATCCCAAGCGGTCTGCGCCAGGGTGGCAGGCGAGCGCGCAAAGCCAATGGCAACTGCCGTGCCAAAATTGAGTTTTTGGGTGTGTTCGGCGATCAACGGCCCAGGCAAAAAGGGCGAGTGTTGTGTTTCAGTGGTCCACAAAGTATCGAAGCCCATGGTTTCCGCGGTGCGGGCATATTCCGGAATGGCTTGCAGAGAAAGGGGAGGCAGCGTGGTATCAATTTTCATATTGGCTCCTGGGGGTGAATCGGTTTCAACTGGCCTGTATAAATAGTATACACGCTAAAAACCATGGAGTATGAAGTGAATGTGGGATTCTTCGGAAAACAAAAAAGCCCTCGCGAGGGCTTTTTGGGTCATGCGTTGAAAAGATTAAATGGGTGAGATTATTCAGCCAGCAGGTAGGCCACAATCCAATTGGTGGTGGCTTCCAGAGCGTCAGTGTGGGTACGTTCGTAGTTGTGGCTGGCATCCACGCCGGGGCCGATGAGTGCTACGGCTACATTGCCACCTGCCCGCCAGTAAGCTTCACCATCGGAACCGTAGTAGGGGTAAATATCCACTTTGTAGAGGATGCCGTGAGCCTCGGCCAGTTTGCGGAGTTTATTGCTCAACCCGTGGTGATAGGGGCCGCCCGAATCTTTGACGCACAGGGTGGCGTGAAATTCATCGGAGGTTTGGCCTTCGCCGATGGCGGCCATATCCACACTGACCAGTTCGGTGAGGTCACCTGGCAGCCCGGCTGCCGCGCCGTGCCCAACTTCTTCGTAGTTGCTGATGTGAAAAGTGGTGGTTTGCTGGGGTTGCAGCCCGGCATCGTTCAGCGCTTTGATGGCCGCCACCAGGTTGGCAACACAGGCTTTATCATCGAGGTGGCGGGAACGCACAAAGCCATTGGTGAGTTCAACGCGCGGGTCAAAAGCCACAAAGTCACCGACTTCGATGCCCAGGGCGCGGGTTTCTTCTTTGGAGGAGGTGCGAGCATCGAGACGCACCTCGATGTTTTCATCATCGCGCCGGACTTCGTTGAATTTGCTGCCATACACATGAGATGAAGCCATCGTCAACAAGATCGAGCCGCGTACTTTTTCTCCCCGGTTGGTGAAGATCGTGCAGCCCTCGCCTTCGGCCGCATTCCAGCCGAAACCGCCGATTTTGGTGAGTTTGAGGCGGCCGTTGGCTTTAATCTCTTTTACCATGGCTCCCAGGGTGTCGGTGTGGGCGGTGAGGGCCCGCGGGGCCTCAGATTTCTCTCCGGGCCAGGTGGCGACCAACGCTCCCTTAGGGGTGCGCGTGATCTCTAAAAACGGGAACACCCTCAAAGCCTGTTCCGTGTATGCCACTGCGGATTCGGTAAATCCTGTGGGGCTGGGAGTGTTCAATAATCCGACCAGAAATTCCAGCATGTAAGGCGTATCAATTGGGGGTAAAGTTGTCATAGTTGCACCTGTAAATCCTGCTTATAAATTTTCGAATTTTGTGAGAATCTCACACCATTCAGCAGGGATGGGGATGGTTTGCGCGGTATGGTAATCGTAAGCGACCTGGACGGTGGAGCCGCTGGCGTGTTCTATGCCCGTTTGGGTGTCTTCGATGGTGTAGAGCAAATCGAAACTTTTGTTGCCCAGGCGTTGGGTGCGCACGCCTACCCGGATGGGTTGGCCCCACAAGATGGGGGCTTTGAAGGTCAGATGAATATCTGCCAGGATTACACCAATTTCGAGAAATGAACCGCCCTGCCATAATCCTAGATGGCGCACATAAGCGATGCGTGCCTGTTCCAGGTAAGTCAGGTATTTGGCGTTGTTGACATGGCCTTGCGGGTCAAGATCGCCGTAGCGAACTTCAATGGGGTGAAAAAAGCGAAATTCGGGCATGGGGAGATTATACCTCTGAGTGGGTGTAAATTTTATGGTGCGTCCGGATGGTTTTTGGGGATGTGCAGGTGGAACCGCAGCGGGGCAGCTGGCGTCATTAACGCCGGCTGAGCGTTTGAGTCTTTTTGCCGGCCTAACTTTACGCAAATCGTTTTCCGCATTAAAATTGGAGCCTATGGATACTGAAAATTTAGACGACACCATGCCGACCCGTGTCGGTGATGAAACTCAACAAAGCACGCCCCCAGGTGGTACCGTGCCGACGTTGGTACCCCCGATCCCTGAACAAGCCCCGAAGGGAAAAAATACTTCCTGGATGTTGTGGGGTGTTCTGGCGATTTTTGTGCTGGGAATTTTTGTAATTGTGGGTGGTTTTCTGGGGTATCAGCAAGGGATCGATGAACGCACCAGCTATGAATCGGAGCAGGTTTCCCTGGCCGTGAGCGAACAATATAATCTCGGCGTTGAAGATTTGGCCGCGGGACGCTATGAGATTGCCCGGCAGCGTTTTGATTATGTGCTTCAAAATAATCCCAATTACCCCGGTGTGATGGATCAAATGGCCGAAGTTTTGTTGATTCTCAACGCTACAGCCACCCCCACCCCGATTCCNNGCGATTGATATCGATGGCTTGTTCTTTGTGGCGTTTCGCAACCGCGGCGCGCAGAATATTGGTACGGGCAACCTGGAAAGCGGCATCTATGATCTGACCCTGGCGGAGCAGTTTGGCGTTTTGGATACTGAAGCTAACGGTTACCGCACCTGGGCGCGTTACTACATCACGGGTGCTAGTTTCTGGGGAATTGATTGGGCGCAAGCGATCTATTATTTTAGTCAGGTCGCACCGCAATATCCTAATATGCAAGATGGCACGGGTTGGACAGCCTCTCAGCGTTATATTGAAGCCCTGGCTGGTTATGGTCAGTGGTTTGAGACCCAGGGAAAGTACTGTGATGCCGAAGCCCAATATAACGCCGCCTGGGAAGCCTCCGGCGATCAAACCTATCGAGATGCGCGCGAAAACGCCTCGGATAAGTGCAACGGACAATGAGCACACCCGTTTGGGCGCTCTCGATTGCATATTGGATGCACATGCTGGCCACCGTCCTTTGGATTGGTGGCCTGGCTGCTTTAACGCTCCTGGTGTTGCCCGCGGCCCGCAAAGCACTTGATCCCCAAGCTTATGCCGACTTTTTAGTAGCCTTGCAAAAACGCCTTGATCCCTTGGGCTGGTTCAGCGTAATTTTGCTGCTGGCCAGCGGCATGCTGCAAATGAGTTCCAATCCAAATTATGGGGGTTTTCTAACCATTGATGGAGTATGGGCCAGCGCCATTCTGATAAAACATCTTTTGTTTGGCCTGATGTTGGTGGTGAGCAGCTACATCACCTGGGGGTTGCTGCCAGCTTTGCGCCGCGCTGCCCTCCTAAAATCCCACGGCAAAGAGGCCGCCGACCTCGAAAGCCTGCAAAAACGAGAAATATTTTTACTTCGATTGAATTTCTTTTTAGGGGTCTTTGTTTTGTTGCTAACGGCGATCGCCCGTTCAACATAATATAGGAAACAAGCGGTAATTTTAGCGGGTCTCGGGTATAATAGGGCTTGTGCGCTGGTCGTTCGCGCACATCTTTTTTGCGTATTTTATCCCTTTTAAAGGCGGAATTTTTTATGGAAATTGGCACGGTTCAATCCGTAGATATCGACGAGCAAATGCGTTCGGCCTACCTCGATTACGCCATGAGTGTGATCGTAGCGCGTGCGCTCCCCGATGCCCGTGATGGTCTCAAACCGGTGCATCGCCGCATTTTGTACGCCATGCACGATTTAGGCATGCGTTCTAATGCCCCCTACAAAAAATCAGCCCGTATCGTTGGTGAAGTGCTGGGCAAGTACCACCCTCACGGTGACTCGGCTGTTTACGATGCCATGGCTCGTATGGCGCAGGATTTTTCGATGCGCTACATGCTGGTCGATGGGCAAGGTAACTTTGGCTCGATTGATGGCGACTCTCCCGCGGCCATGCGTTACACCGAGGCCCGTCTCAACAAAATGGCCGAAGAAATTTTGGCCGACATCGAAAAAGATACCATCGATTTTGGCGAAAACTTCGATGGCTCACTGCAAGAGCCTACTGTTCTCCCCGCCCGCCTGCCGAATCTGCTGCTCAACGGATCGCAGGGCATCGCCGTGGGCATGGCAACCAACATCCCCTCGCACAACCTCAAAGAACTGGTGAACGCCCTGATTTATTTGATTGACCATTATGAGGATGTGGATGATGTTTCTATCGAAGATTTGATGAAATTCATCCCTGGCCCGGATTTTCCGACGGGAGGGGTGATCGTCGGATCCGAGGGGATTCGCCAGGCCTATGGCACTGGCCGGGGCAAGATCGTGATCCGTGGTTTGGCGCATGTTGAAGAGATGAACACTGGTCGCTACCGCATTGTCATCACCGAAATTCCCTACCAACTCAACAAAACCACCTTGATCGAGCGCATCGCCGAATTGGCTCGCAGTGGCAAGATCGATGCCATCTCCGACCTGCGTGATGAATCAGACCGGCGCGGGATGAGCATCATCATCGAACTCAAGCGCGGGGCGCAGCCCCGTAAAGTGATAAATCAACTTTACAAATACACCCCCCTGCAATCCACTTTTGGTGCTCAATTATTGGCCCTGATTAACGGCGAACCGCGTTTGCTTACGCTCAAGCGCGCCCTGCACATCTACATCGAACACCGCTTGGATGTGATCACCCGCCGTACCCAGTTTGAACTGGAGAAAGCCCGCGCCCGCGCCCATATCCTCGAAGGTTTGCTGATTGCCCTGGCAAACCTGGATGATGTTATCCAGACCATTCGCCAATCGCCCGATGTGGAAACCGCCAAAGAGCGTTTGATCACCCGTTTTGGCTTGAGTGATGTTCAGGCGCAGGCCATTTTGGATATGCAATTGCGCCGCTTGGCCGCCCTGGAACGCCAAAAAATCGAAGATGAGCACCGTGAACTGAAACAACACATCGACTACCTGGAAGATTTACTGGCAAATCCTAGTAAGGTGCTCAATCTCATCAAAGAAGACCTCACTGAAGTGGCCGAGAAATATGGCGATGACCGCCGCACGCGCATCGCTGCTGATGCCACGGGTGACCTGAACGAAGAAGATCTAGTCGCGGATGAAGCCACCCTTATCAGCATTACCGAGCGTGGTTATATCAAGCGCGTCGCCGCCAAAACATACCGCTCCCAAAAACGCGGCGGCAAGGGCGTCAAAGGGCACACCACCCGCGATGAAGATGAAGTTCTGATGCTGCTACCTGCCCGCACTCTCGATACCATCCTGTTCTTCTCCGATCAGGGCAAGGTGTATTCTGAAAAGGCCTACCAAATTCCGGATGCGGGGCGCACTGCCCGTGGTATTCCGATCGTTAACATACTCTCTTTGGGGCCGCGGGAAACCATCACGGCCGCGGTGCCGGTACCCAGCTTTGATGATGCCAGTTATTGCACCATGGCTACCCAAAACGGACGTGTCAAGCGCGTAATCCTCTCAGAGTTTGCTGCGGTGCGACCTTCGGGCTTGATTGCGATTGGCTTATTGGACGGAGACTCGCTTGGCTGGGTGCGCCTGACCAAAGGTAATGAGGAAGTTATCATCATTACCGAGCAAGGGCAGGCTTTGCGCTTTTCTGAGAACTCGGTTCGCCCTCAAGGACGTCCAGCCACCGGGGTGACCGGGATCAGTTTGAAGGATCACGATCAAGTCATCGGGATGGAAGTTATCGAGCCGGGCGGTGATTTGCTGGTGGTAACCACCAAAGGGTACGGAAAACGCACCTCTCTGGATGAATACACTGCCAAAGGCCGGGCTACAATGGGCATCCTCACCCTGGATCGAGACGCCATTTCAGTAGTCGGAAAAATCGCGGTCGCCCGCGTCGTCCAACCGAATGATGATGAAATTACCCTGATTTCAACCGGCGGAATTGTGATGCGCACCATAGCCAACAGTATCGCCCAGCTAGGCCGGGCCACGCGCGGCGTGCGGGTGATGGATATGCAAGAAGGCGATGCGGTTGCCACGATGGCCCGTTTCTCGGCGGCCGATCTGCGGAGCGTGGGGGCTAGCGAAGACGAAAACGGGAATGAAGACGGCAACGGGAACGAGCATAGCAACGGCCAAGAAAAATAAAAAAACGGATTAACCCAAAAGCCGGGAGGTGTGCTTTTCCACACCTCCCGGCTTTTATATATCGGAATCAACTACACGGGCAACCAGATGGTTTCCGTGATCAACAAGAAAAATGATCCCAAAATGCAGACCATCATAAAAATCATAAAGGCGATCACAAAACGCTGGACAGGCGTCATTCCCAGCAACTGTTTCTGCGCCGCTGCGGGAGCGGGGGCTTCCTGATAATTGTAATCTTTCTCTTCTTCTTCAAATCCGGCGCTATCGCGCAAATCGTCAAGCATATTTACCTCCGGGCCATCAAGGTCGCTATCGCAAGTTTAGTCTATTTTTCTGGTCTGTCAACCGGGCGCAGGCGAAATCCACCTAATGGGGGATCAGACGGATGAATTTCACCCGCCCGTAGATCCATCACTTCTCCGGATTCGCTCTGTAATCGCAGAGAACCATCTTCTCCCAGGGCGAGTATCCGGCCTGTCTTCGTGCTGCTCACCATCCCCGGATCGATCACCTGAACCCATTGCTCGCGCAACGCCAAATTAGCTTCCCAGGCTTGCAAAAATGCCTGCTCAGAGAGCCGTTTGCGCCATTTGAGGAGTTCCGCCAATAGGGCGTGGAGCAGTTCCCAGCGATCCACAGGCCTTCCCAGGGCTGTTTCCACACAGGTGGCGGGGAAAGGATGCGGGTTGAGCGTATCCCAATCGTCCGCTGGTACGGAGGCGGGTGAAACGTTTACCCCAATCCCCAACACTACCGCGGTCAACTCGCTGCCCAGCCAATGAGCCTCGGCCAACACGCCCGCCACTTTTTGGCCCGCGATGAGCACATCATTGGGCCATTTGATCCGCGCGGGTAGCCCAAATTTTGCTTGCAAAGCCCCACAAACTGCCAGCGCCCCCAGGCCGTTTAGACGGGCCGTGTTTTGATATTTGAGCAGCAAATTGATCTGATCTTCGGCGCGCAGCACCAGGCTGAAGGCCAGCGCCGAACCCGCCGGGCTAAACCACTTGCGCCCGCCCCGCCCGCGCCCTGCGTTTTGCTCATTAGTGATCACCAATGCCAAATCAGGGCAATCTGCTTTGATCCAATTGGCAGCTTCATCATTGGTGGAACCGACGGATTCGAAATAACGTAAGCCCCCCAGAGCCAGGTCTTGTAATTGCGTTTCCAAAATTTGTTGGTTCATCTCTGCTGAAATTATATCAACATCTGCCCAGAAACCAAAACGCCCCTCCAGTCCTGTTATGGGGGAGAGGCGTTTTCCATTTTAATGTTGGGCTTTAGTCTTCTACAGGAGTCTCTGGCAGCATGCCTTCAAGGATGATCTCCAGCGCACGCGTATGGCTGCACCAGCCCCGGGTTTGAAAATAAGAGCAATCGCACTGCCACTTGCCACTGTTGAACTGTACGGTATGCGGGTTATTGGCCCCATCAAAAGTTACCGTAAAGGCTCCAAATTCCACCCGGTCGCGCTCTTCAGCGTAGCGCTTGGCTTTTTCAATCTTACCGATCATCCCAGAATCCATTTTAAGCTCCTTTTTTTGGTTTTTAATCGCAAAAAGCACGCCGCAGAGCGCGCGTGCTTTTATTTTTCGAAGGATTTATTGGCTTTGACACCTGAACATCGCATAAATAGGTTTCTCCAGAAGTGATCTCAGTATAAGCCGAGTCAGCTTGAAAGTCAACCAACTTTTTTTGCCGAAGCCAAACGGTGCGCCCAACGGATGGGTTCCGGCAAGCGCAGCCCGCGCCCGCAATTCAGCACGATGCGGGCTGCCGACTCGAGATCGATACGATGACCGATGGAAATATAAACCGGCTTGACATTTTCTCTTGTGCGGATGGCCAACCCAATAGTTTCCTCCCCATCCCGTAGGGGAGTGATGCTGCCGCGCGGCCCCGCGAGTGCTCCTGTTTCCCCGGTGAGGATCGACTTCCCGCAGCCGATCGCAGGCTGATCGAGCCAGACCCCCAAATGGCAGGCCAGCCCAAAGCGGCGGGGATGGGCATAACCGTGCCCGTCAACGATGAAAACATCCGGGGAGCTTTGCAAACCCGCCAGCGCCGCCAAAATCACGGGCATCTCGCGGAAGGAGAGCAACCCGGGCAAATAGGGGAAGGGCACCGGCATTTCGGCGGTGGATTGCTCGATCAGTTCCATTGTGGCGTAATCGAGCACGGCGATGGCTGCGCGGGCAATTTTAGCGCTGCGCGGCAAACCTACATCGACCCCCGCCACCAATCGGATGTTGGCATCCGCTAAAGGGGTCAGGAGCAGCCGCAAACGGAGTTCTTTTTGGGTGCGGATGGCTTCTTGCGGGCTGAGATCCCAACGATGGAAACGGGATTCCTCGAAAATTTCAGTTTTCAGAATCTCCACGCTTGCCATTTTTTTATAGATTAATTTCCATCCAAATCAGGGTGTGATTGGCACGGAAACCAGTTTCCAGCAATGTGTTGGCCGCCCGTCCCACCGGATAATCGATTGAAAGCGGGCGTTGATCGCGTTCTCGCCAGCGCAGGTGAGGCAATAAAGTTTTGAGAACCAAATCTTCATGCTCAGGAGGTGCGGCCAGCCAGAGTTGATCGGCGTAAGTGCTGGTGGCGCGCCAACTCATGGTGCCCAACAGTTGGCCCTGGCGCTCAACGGCCCACTGGCGTAAGTGTGTTTCAGTGACGAACCGCGCCAGCATCCCCCAGATGCCGGGGCGGAAAGCTGGCACGCTGACCGGCCAATACCATAAAAGTGGATCGGGATAATTCTGGCGCAGCCACTCCCTTTGGGGTTTCCAATGCCCGGATTTTTGGCTGGTGATGCGTACCCCGGAGATAACCTCCCCCTGTAATTTGCCCGGCAAGAGCGTCCAAGTGGTACGGCAGGCCCGTTCGATAAATCCAACGGATTCATATAACTGCACTGCCGCGGGATTGTTATCGCGGACCTGGAGCCAAACCGTGCGGACGCGCCGTTTTTGGGAACGTTCCAGGGCGGCGTTCGTCAAAGCCCGGGCGATGCCTCGCCGCCGGTAATCGGGATGCACCGCTACGTTAGCAATCAGGTAGATGGGTTTCCCCAAACTCACAAAGGGGATCAAGCTGATATTGCCAACAATTTGCCCTTTTTCTTCCCAGACAAAACCGGCTGTGCCAATCTCGGCTTGAAAGAGGGGTATTTCCCACCAATGCTGGCTCTGATTTTGTTCTGTGCGCCGCATGTGACTCAAATAGCGGCGGCCATCGGCATCGAGGGTTTCATCGAAGCATAGCTCAATCAAATCTGCCACGCGCCGCAAATCGCGCCGTGGATTTAGCGGGCGCAGGTGTGATGCAACGGAAGTTTGCGATATTTCGGTAATAGCAGCCATCAGGTTTGTGCAGATATTTCCAGTTTTCGAGATTTTACCACCGCAAATCCTTTCAAGCGAATAAATGCCTTCAGCGCTCCCCTTTGATCTTTCATTACAAACAGGTACAATAGTTTTCATGGCTGAGCAACCTGGCAATAAACGCATTTCATTCCGCAAATCCTGGCGCTATTTTTGGCGGCGCGTGATCCCTCCGGTCAGCGAAAAACGCCGCGAAGAAGTTCAAACCCAGTTGCGCGATTCGTCACATCCCGATTTTGACTTCTTCTTGTTAGTGTTACTTTCGAGTGTGATTGCCACCCTCGGCTTAATCGCAGACTCGCCTGCGGTAATCATCGGTGCCATGTTAGTGGCTCCCCTGATGTCACCCATCATCGGCCTGGGGCTGGCCTCCATTCGTGGGGATGAGCGTCTGGCGCGTGATGCCATCACAGCGCTCCTGCGAGGCGCGTTGCTGGCCGTTCTGATCTCGTTCCTGCTCACCTGGGCCAACACCTTTATGCCTTTCACCGATATGCAGGCTAATCAACTTCCGAAAGAAGTGCTCGCCCGCACCCAGCCCAGTCCCATCGATTTAGTCATCGCCCTGGCAGGTGGGTTAGCGGCGGCTTTCGCCCTGGCGATGCCCAACATCTCTGCCGCACTGCCGGGTGTAGCTATCGCCACCGCCCTCATGCCTCCGCTTTGCACCGTGGGTATCGGCCTGGCTTTTCAACGCTGGGATGTGGCCGGAGGCGCTTTTTTGCTCTTCAGCACCAACGCCATCACGATTGCCTTCGCTGCCATGTTGGTTTTTTATGTTTTGGGTTTTACGCGCCGCGATGTCAGAAAAACAGGCACTTTTTTGGGCGTGCCGCGTAGCCTGGTGGTTTCAGCAGCAGTCACCACCCTGATGCTCGCTCCGCTCACCTATTTGAGCGTGCAGTTTGTGCAAGATGCGGTTGAAAACCGGGTGCAAATGGAAAACCAGAGCCGTATGGAGCAAATCATCACCGATGAAGTCAAAAACGTGACCAATGCCGAACTCGTAGAGTGGTCTGAATCGCAGGAAAATAACGTGCTTAATCTTGAGATTATCATTCGCACCAGCCACGCTTTGGTCCACAGCGAATCCGTTGCCCTGCGGGACGCCATCAGTTTGCGGCTTTCCGAAGAAGGCCTGATCGCGGAAGATCAAGAAGTCCAATTGCTAATCAGCCAGGTTATCGCCCGCCTGCTCGACCCCGAAGTGCCTCCCACCCCCACTTTTACTCCTACACTGACGTTGACGCCGACCCCAGGCCCCAGCCCTACGGCTACGGCCACATCTACCGCCACCCCTACCGAAACCGCCACTCCTACCGAAACTGCCACCGCTACAGCCACTGCTACCGCTACGGCCACATCTACCGCTACAACCACGCCCTTCCCCGGCTACCTGACTCGCGTGACCTTCCCGGGTATGGATTTACGGCAATCTCCCGCCGGGCCGGTGATTGCCGTTCTGCGCCAGGGTGATCCGCTGATTGTGCTATATGGCCTGGAAATTGTGGATGGGATCGTCTGGATTGAAGCACAAGATGCCGAAGGGCGTTTAGGGTGGATTCCGCAAATTTATGTTTTGACTCTCACCCCCACAGCAACCAACACCCCCACCTTGATGCTAACTCCCACCCCAGAAGATGCTACCCCCTCATTGACTCCCACTCCATAGCTTATCTGATAAAACAGCACCCTTCAGGGTGCTGTTTTCTTTTACACTACTTCTAAACAGCGCAGCAAAACTCGCCGGTACTGGCCGCGTGCCCGATGTTCAAAAAGATACACACCTTGCCAGGCTCCCAGGTTGAGCGTGCCGCTATCGATGGGGATGCTCAAATCCGTATTGGTCAGCATGGCGCGCATATGCGAGGGCGCATCATCAGCCCCTTCCAGGGTGTGGCGGTACCAGGCTTGCCGCTCCGGGGCCAGATGTTCCATAAAGGCCTCCAAATCCAGCCGGGCCGAAGGATCGTAGCTCTCACTGATCACCAGTGAAGCGCTGGTGTGCTGGATAAACAGAAAACACATCCCCTCTTGGATGCCCCATTTACGGATGCGCTCATTGATCTGCTCGGTGAAGGAATACAATCCTTTGCCGCCAGTTTGGATTTCGAAGGTCTCTTTGTGCCAGATCATGTTTTGAGAGATCGTGATAGGGTAATAGGGCAACCAGGAAAAGCAGTCCCCCCCCATTTTCACCACCTTACAGCATAATCTTGGTAAAAAAACAGAAATACGCAGCGAAAATGGGGGGATCAGACGGGGGTTAATAAATATAATTCGCTGGGTTGACCTTGCCGCCGTTATAGCTTAACTCGAAGTGCAGGTGCGGGCCGGTGGAGTTGCCGGTGCTGCCCATGGGGCCGATAGTCGCACCCTGGAACACGCTCTGGCCGCAGTAAACATAAACATCGTTGAGGTGGGCATAAGCCGAGACCCAGCCGTTACCGTGGTCAATAACTACCAGATTTCCGTAACCAAAATCACTCCAACCGGAATAAACCACCACCCCGCTATCCACCGCGTAAATGGCATCACCGGCTGAGCCGCTGTAATCGATTCCGTTGTGCACGGGCGGGTTAAAAGTGTAACCACCTCCGCCCACATAACCCGTGGGAGTAGGCCGCACGAAGGAACCGGAACCAACCGCCCCGGTGTAAACTGTGCCGCAGTGCCCGGCACCATAATAGCGCGCCGAAGCCGGGTTGTCGCGGCTGATAGCGGGCGGCCCCCAGTTTTGGGTTTCACGTTGGCCGCCCGGGACGATCAGCCAGCTGCCCTCGTTGATTTCGACATCGGTGGCGGCATAGCCCAGATCGAAGCGGTTTCCCGGGTATTCCAGGATGGCGCTTGGTTCCACCCCGAAGTAATCAGAGACGGAAGCGAGTGTATCGCCCTCGCTCCATTGGTAATAGGTGCCGTCGGTGGGTAACACGTAGAGCACCTGCCCTGGCCGTAGCACGTGGGGATCGTCTTTGAGCACGGTGTAGTTGCCCCATAGCACGGTTTCGGGTTTCAGGTTAAAGGCATCGGCGATGCTGAAAACGCTATCGCCGGTTTGCACGGTGTAGGTGATCACATCGACGCGCGGGCGGGTGGGGATGCTGGTGATCAGGTTAGCAGTGCGGGAGATGGCTGAAACCTTAAGGGTGGCCTCCCCCGCATAATTGGGCAGATCCACCTGAATTTCCGACTGGGTTTCTTCCACTGAGGCTGCGGGAGCTTCGGTTTCGGGCGCGGTATTCATGGAAGCGGAAGCATCTTCGGGCTTGAGAAAGCGATCCCAGGCTAAAAAGAGGGCGATGCCCACGATAATCACCACCAGCAGGTTGACGGCTAAGCGGGTGATCCGTTGGATGTTTTTTTCGGTTGTTTCTTTGGTCATCATGGTTTATCTATTGGTAATGGTTGCGCACACTTCGACAAGCTCAGTGTGCAGGCTTGAGCGAGCAACGTTTATTCGTTCTTAGGCTGAAGCACATCGAGCATGACTTCATCGGCTACAAAACGCTGTCGCAGGTGCAGGGGTTCCTGTGCGGGGGCCCGCAGGCGCAGATTGAGCATTTCCACAAAGACGGAGAAGAACATGGCAAAGTAGGTGTAGCCCTTGGGGATGTGGAAGTGCAGCCCTTCGGCTACCAGGTTGACGCCAATGAGCAGCAAGAAGCTGAGCGCCAGAATTTTGAGGGTGGGGCGGCCTTCGATGAAGTGGCTGATCGGCCCGGAGGCAAACATCATGATGATCACGGCGATAATCACGGCGGTGATCATCACGCCGATATGGTTGGCCATGCCCACGGCGGTAATGACTGAATCGAGCGAGAAGACCACATCGAGCAGCATGATCTGGATGAGTACGCCGCTGAAGGAGACTTGGCCCCGGGACGCGCCGTGCTCTTCTTCGCCTTCGAGTTTGTCGTGGATTTCAAGGGTGGCCTTGCCCAGCAAGAACATCCCGCCGATGAGCAAGATCAGATCGCGCCCCGAAACGCCGTGTTCGCCAATCGAAAAGAGCGGGTTGGTGAGTTGGGCGATCCAGTTGAGCGAGAGCAACAACAAGATGCGGGTGAACATGGCCAAAAACAGCCCCAGGGTGCGCCCGCGCCCGCGCTGCTCTGCGGGTAGTTTGCCCGCCAGGATCGAGATAAAGATGATGTTATCAATGCCCAAGACGATTTCGAGGGCCGTCAGGGTCAATAGAGCAACCCAGGCTTGCGGGTCAGTGAGCCATGCCATAAGCGCTTAATCCTTGTTTTATATCGTTCTGCCAGACTTGGAGTCTAGTACAACTTTGGCAAATTGACAACGGTCGCACGCCTGGGGAGGCGGTTTTATTAGCTGTTGTTAAGGATAGACTTCAAGCTGCGCCCGGCAGCCAAACCGTAAAAATCGCCCCGCTTTCGCTCTGATTGCGCACTTCCACCTCGCCGCCATAGGCCTGCACGANNTCTGTGAGCGGGCGGCATCAATGCGATAGAAACGGTCGAACAGGTGCGGCAGATGCTCTGCGGGAATGCCCGGGCCGTTATCCGCGACCTGCACCCAGGCCCAAAGCTTTCCGGCGCGCTGCTGGCTGCCGGTTTGCAGGCGGACTTCGGCCTTCTCGCCCTGGGCATATTTCAAAGCGTTCTCGATCAGGTTCGTCAGCACGTGATTCAAAAAAGTTCGATCGGCCCAAACGTTGGCCTCGCCCAAGTCGCCGGTCAGGAGTTTCACCCGATTTTTGCGCGCCAGCACATCCAGCCGCTCCACGACATCCAGGGCCACCTCGCTCAAATCCAGCTTTTCGGATGGCAGCGCCGCGCCCCCGGCATCCAGGCGCGCCAGGGTCAGCAATTCGTTGACCAGGCGGCTCATGCGCTCGTTTTCGGCCTGAATCACGCCCAAAGTGGCTTCATATTCGGCGGCGGTGCGGCGGCGTTCCAGGGCGCTGCTGGATTCCAACTGGATGATGGTCAGGGGCGTGCGCAGTTCGTGGCTGGC